>CAMAJQ010000085.1 GCA_945835865.1 uncultured Clostridia bacterium | reverse complement strand
GGGTCCGCTCCCCTTCCGGCGGCTTTCTTGCGTTATCCCGACGCCGGGGGAAGCGCGCCGAACGCCTTCAACGCGTCCGCCTTCGCCTCCACGACGACGCGGTAAACGGCGCCTTCCGCCGATACCGAGATCTTCGGTTTCCCGATCAGATGAAAGTATTCCCCGAGCACGGAAGACAGATCGCGGACGATCAGTTCGAGAGATTCCGCGGTAAAACACATTCTGTCACATTCGATCACGTTTCTCAGCCTTCTGGCTTCGCTGCCCGCAACGACTCTTTTCATACCCCTCCCCCTTTTTCAGAGATTGCGCCGGAGACTTCTGCGGATACTTCCGAAAAACCCGACGTAATCGGCTTTGTAATTGAAAAGTTTGTTCTTTCCCCCGATCAGATTGGACGCGAGCAGGCGGATCGCCCTTGCCGAAGGACATTCCGCAGGGATCATCCCCGCGTTGTTCAAAAACACCGCGTCGTCGTCCGGAATGACCCCGAGAATATCCGTTTTCAGCACGCCCGCGATCTCCTCGGGCGAAAGCACGAGTCCGTCCGCCACGAGGTCCCCCCGCACGCGGTTGACGATCAACCCGACGTAATCGAGACGGAAACTGCGCAGAATGGAAAGCACCTTGTCTGCGTCGCGCAAGCTGGAAAGTTGGGTCGACGTGACGACGAGCGCCTGCGAACAGACGGAAACCGCCCTGCGGAAGCCGACGTCGATGCCCGCGGGGCAATCGAGAAAAATATAGTCGAAGGAGGGAGAAAGCCCGTCGACGAGTTCTTTCAGGTTTTCGACGGACACCCCCGCTCTGGCAAAAGAATGAACGGAAGGCAGGACGTAAAGATTTTTATTGACTGGGCTTTGAATGAGCGCCTGTTTCGCCCTGCACTTTCCCTCGACGCAATCGACGATATCGTACACGACGAGATTTTCCACCCCCGTCACGACGTCGAGATTATTCAATCCGAAATCGGCGTCGGCAATGCAGACCCTTTTCCCAAGCGCGGCGAGTCGAAAACCGAGATTCGCCGTGACCGTCGTTTTTCCCACTCCCCCTTTGCCCGATGTGACAACGATAATTTTTGCCATAGTACCTTCCGTACGTCCCCTTTGCTCGCCCGTTTCCCGAGGCGGACCCGCGTTTTACCGACATATCATAACAAAAAAAACCGCGCGGTAACGAAGAACTTTCGTCGAAATACCGCACGGTTTGTCGATAACGGAAACCCTTCCGCAAAAGCGGATACCCCTGTCGGAAACGGAACTTCAGTTTTCCGTCCAGGGGATAAAAAATTCAGGCAGATGGAACTTTCCGCAAAGCGTAGGATTGAGGGCAAGAAGATTTTTTTCGGGCGTGCCCCCTTCGGTTTCGATGCGGAAAGCGTTGAAACGGATCTTTCCCACGTCCGTCACGCCGAGTTCGGCGTCCGGAATTTCAAGAATCACGCGGTAACCGCGGTCGAGAGATACGACCTCCGCTTTAAAGTGTCTTTCGGGAAAATCCGACGAAAAATTTTTCCCGTCGTTTGTGATCGCGGCGAAGAATACCGCGCCGTTCGGCGCGACTTCGATCTCGTAATATCTCGACAGATCGTCGCCCGTGCATATGAACACTTCTGCAACGTCGCCCAGAAACAGAGGATCGTTATCCGAAACGTACGCCGAAAATTTCTTCGACCGATGACAGTCGAAGGTGAAATACAGCGTCTGCCCTTCGTGACGATAAGACAAAGTCGTCGGGAATCCGCTTTCCTCTCCCGTATAATTATCGTATAAATTCTTCAACATGTTTCTATTATAAACGGAAAACGTCGGTTTGTCAACCCCTTTTTTGAAAATATCCTCCGTTTCCCGGACGAAAACGCCTTTTTCTTTCCCTTGCCCCGCGATTTCCGCCTCTGCCCCGCCGAAGGCATATCCGCCGGGAAAGAAATCTTCAAACCGCCCCGTAAAATTTGCTTTTTGTCTGCGTTTGCTGTATAATAGAAGCATGAACGACAAAAAACAGGAAGAAAAGAACAAACTGAAAAAAATACTCAGCGTGACCTCCGTCGAAGGCGTTTCCTTTTTCCGTTTCGATCGGGAAACCGAACTGAACGGAAACCTTCCCTGCACCCTGATGATCTACAACGACGGGGGCGCGCTTTCGCTCACCCTCGACGGGGTATCCGTCCCCCTTCCCGCCGAGCGCACGGCGTTCCTCGCGCCCGGACGGGAGTACCGCGTCGCCGCCCGCAAGGGCTGTTCCGTCGCCGTCGTCGCGTTTGAAACGCAGGCGGGCATCAACGAGTATTTCGACGGCAGATCTTTCCCGACGGACGCTTTCCGCAAAGAACTGATCGGAAAGATCCTCGGATGCGCGGACGAACTGTTTGAAAGGAGGGGAGAAAACTCTTTTCTCCGCGTTTTACGGGAAGAGCCTTCCGAACACGCCGCGCAGGTCGCGAGAGAATGTCTCGAACTTCTTTTGCTCGACTGCGTTAAACCGCTCTATAAGCCGTTTAAACACTCTACGGAGGCAAAAGGACGCCTGTCGGAAAGCAAGAAAACGACGGAAGAGATCCTCTCGTACCTTCAGGAAAACGTCACCCGTAACGTGAAGATCTCCGAGATCGCCGAAGCCCTCTTCTTCTCGGAATCTTACGTGAAAAAAGTCTTCCGCAAGGAGACGGGGGTGGGCATCATCCGCTATTTCACTTCGATGAAGATCGCCAAAGCCAAAGAATATCTGGCAGAGGGAAAATCGACGGCGGAAACGGCAAAACGGCTCGGATTTTCCTCCCCCGCTTATTTCTGCAAGGTCTTCCGGCAGGAAACGGGCGTGACAACCAAGCGTTTCCGCGCTTCCGCTCTTCGCTGATTTCGTTTATTGATCGGCTTATAGGTGAATTTTTATGATTTTAAAACCCTACTCCCGCACCCTGTACGATTTTTATTTTTTCGATCTGGACGGAACGCTGACCGACCCCGGAGAAGGCATCACGGCTTCCGTCCGTTACGCCCTGAAAAAACTCGGGATCGACCCTCCGGAGAAAGGGGCGCTGTACGATTTTATCGGTCCGCCGCTGAAAGAATCCTTTTCCCGTTACTTCCCTTCCGACGAGGAAAAACAGGACCTCGCCGTACGCTTTTACAGAGAATACTTTTCCGTTACGGGCATTTTTGAAAACGCCGTGTACGAGGGCGTTCCCGAGGCTCTTTCCCGTCTTCGGACGTCAGGAAAAACCCTTTTCGTCGCGACGTCGAAACCGGAGAAGTACGCCGTCGAGATCCTGCGGCATTTCGGTCTTGACGAATATTTTTCTTCCGTTTTCGGAGCGACGATGGATGGGACGCGCTCCCGGAAAGACGACGTGATTTCCTTTGCTCTCCGCACCCTTGGTTTTTCCGACGGGGAAAAGGGGCGCGCGCTGATGGTCGGCGACCGGAACTACGACGTTGAGGGCGCGAGGAAAAACGGGATCCGTTCCGCCGCGGTGACGTACGGTTACGGATCGGAAGCCGAACTTCTCGCATCCTCCCCCGACCATCTTTTCGCCCGCCCCGACGACTGGTGAGAACGCATGCGCATTTTTTCAACCTTGCATATAAGTCCGTCCTTTTCGCTTTACTTTTTCCCCGCTGAGGTGTATGATAGAAGATATGAAAAAACTGATCGTGGCTTCGGGCAACCGTGGCAAACTGAAGGAAATCGCGGAAATTCTCCGCAACCGATACGACGTCGTTCCCATGGCGGAAGCGGGCTATACCGAAGACGTCGAGGAAACGGGTAACACCTTTTACGAAAACGCCCTTCTCAAGGCGACCGCCGTATCCGAAGCGCTCGGCTGCGACGCCCTCGCCGACGACAGCGGACTTTGCGTGGACGCTCTGAACGGCGCCCCCGGCGTGTTCTCCGCCCGTTTTGCAGGCGAGCACGGAGACGACGCCGCCAACCGTCGGCTCCTTCTCGATCGGATGGAAGGAGTGACCGACCGCAGAGCCAGATTCGTCTCCTGCGTCGTCCTGAGAAAGGCGGACGGCACGGTCGTCGTCGGAAGGGGCGAGACCGCCGGAACCATTCTTTTGTCGGAGGAGGGCGCCAACGGCTTCGGCTACGACAGCCTCTTCCTTTCCGACGATCTCGGCAAAAGTTTCGGCGTTGCCACCGCAAAGGAAAAAAACGCCGTCAGCCACCGCTACCGCGCCCTCTGCGACCTCGAGAAGAAGCTATGACCACCGTCGCCGTCCTTTCGGATACCCACCGCAATTACGCTGCCATCGAGGCGATCAAGCCCGTTCTGGACGAATGCGATCTCATCATCCACCTCGGCGACCATTTCGACGACATGGAGCCTTTCCACGCCCTTTACGCGAACAAACTTTACCGCGTCTGCGGCAACTGCGATTACGGGCGTATCCGCGAATACGTCCTTCCCGTCGAGGGGCGGACCCTTCTCGTGACGCACGGCGATCTCTACGGGGTAAAACAGGGCACGGAAAGACTGAAGGCGAAGGCAAGAGAAGAAGGCTGCGACGTCGTCTTGTACGGGCACACCCACACCGCGACCGTGGAAGAAAGGGAGGGGATCCTTCTCGTCAACCCCGGCTGCATGACGGCTTTCGCACCCGAAAAAACCTTCTGTTATCTCGTGATCCATGAAAAAAAGTGCACTGCCGTGCTCAGAAACCTTTCGATTTAAAAAAAAAGATTTTTTTTCGGAAAACATAGCAAATTCATTTGACAAGTTCGGCAAATTTTGATAAAATAAGCGAGCATTGTAATTGAGGTGCGGGTGTAGTTCAATGGTAGAACACCAGCCTTCCAAGCTGGTTGCGTGGGTCCGATTCCCATCACCCGCTCCAATCCTGCTCTTGCTAAATGCGCCTGTAGCTCAGCTGGATAGAGCACCGCCCTTCTAAGGCGGGTGTCAGGGGTTCGAATCCCTTCAGGCGCACCACCCTTATACGGCGGGAGTAGCGCAGTTGGTTAGAGCGTCAGATTGTGGTCCTGAAGGTCGCGGGTTCGACTCCCGTCTCCCGCCCCATTGATTTATTGGGGTGTCGCCAAGCGGTAAGGCACCGGATTTTGATTCCGGTATTCGTAGGTCCGAATCCTGCCACCCCAGCCAGAAAAACTGAATATGATCCATTAGCTCAGGCGGTAGAGCACATGACTTTTAATCATGTTGTCCGGGGTTCGAG
>CAMAJQ010000084.1 GCA_945835865.1 uncultured Clostridia bacterium | reverse complement strand
GATATAGTCGTCGGTGCTCTCCACCGGGGTGACGTACAGTTTACAGCCGTTCAGTGCCAGCCAGATGCCGCGGAAGTTGCTGTGGAAGCTTAAATTCTCATAATCCTTGTAGATATCGTTGTCGTACCCGAACAGAGAGGCGGTCATAATTTTGTTTTCAAAGTCAGCGGAATATTCCATCAGGCAGAAATCAATGGACAGGATGTAATTGCGTGAGGCATCGTCCAGCGAGATCTGAAACGAGCCGTCGGAAGCGATACTGCCGCGGTCGGTAAAGAGGATCGGGTTCTCCGGGATATGGCTGTATACCGTTTCAAGGTACGTGCTGTATGCCTCCGAGGGGCACAGCTTTGCATAATACTGCTCCAGCTTGTTCTGTTCGACGCCGGACGGATAATAGAAGGAAATGCCGCCCGCCTTGCTCTTCTGGGAGCCGTACACCTGGTAGAGTACCACTTCGTCGATTGCCCGGAGCAAGGTGTACGAGGATTCCTGATAGACAGAATCCGGAAGATTTTCCGCGAAGTGTTTGAGATCGGTCATATTGCTGAAACCTTCGGAAGACGAACTGCCGCCGTACTTCAGCGTGTTCTTGGCGCCGACAGCGACTCTCTGAATGCCTTTTACATTCTGAGCGTCGGCGACCATTTCGCCTGTAAGCTGATCGAAAGCACGGGAAAGCATCCCAAGGCGTGAAAGGTCGAGCACCGACAGCGTGGCGGTCGCATCCTTTTCGCACAAGCGGCATTTATCAAAATAGCCGTCACATACCGCACGCCCCAAGTCAGCGCCGCTGATGGATCTGTCCGCTGCAATCGCCGAAATCAGAGCTTTGTAATCCCAACCGCCGGACGGTTCAATCTCCTCCGAGGCGATCATATACCGCGCATACGGAGCGACGGTCACGGCGGTTTCGTAATTCGCCATCAGGCAGGCGTCAAAGCCGATGCACTCAAACCGGTCGGTCATGCTTTCCGATACGGTTTCCAGTGCGGCGGACAATTCGGGCAGGGTGATCGCGTCAAAGCCGTAGTTTTCATCGTTGCACACGCCGTCGATACTGCCCGATCCGTGGTCCCATAAAACGACGCACATTTTCTCGGCAGGATAGTTTGCCACCCCCCAAGAGAGGAAGCTCTCCAAAGTGCCGCCGTCGCCCATATTGTCGGAAGGCAGGGATTGAATTAAATTTAACTGACCGCCACTCACCGAATACCGCCCTATACTTTGGGCGGAAATGCCGTGGGAGCGCCATTTTTTGGCGCCCCCCGTTTGCATGACGACGTTTACGTTGTCAGGAATATCCGCAGCAAGCAGTTCGTTCACGTTTTTGCCCGCGGCACCCATCTTTGTCTCCAAATTAGAACCGCAGAGGTAGAGGAAGACGCTCCACGTGCCTTCCTCTCCCATAGGCGTTTCCGTAAACGATTCGCTTTGTCCGACGCTTTCCGTACTCTCCTTGCCGCGGCGGGCACACCCGCTGAAAAGCAACAGCAGAGCAGATATGGTTACGGCGACGATAAGCAATAATTTTTTCATATTATGAAAGTTCTTCGTTCGTCAATCGTGTTGATTATAAGTGTCCCCTACGGAAATGAAGTTATCAGTTCATAAACCAGCCATTCCACTGGAACACTTCTTTTGTTAGCCCTGATTCTTCACTACAAAGATGGACATTCCAACTCACTTCGCTTTCATTCCAGAGAATAATATCTCCATAAAAGTTACGGTAGGATCTAACTTTCGACCAGTACCAGTTTCCGTTGTTCTTTCCCCATAGATCAAAAACCACGCCATCATATTCATCCTGATAACTTTTATAAAAGCCTGCAAGTTTCAGTTCCTCTTTTATTGTTCTGCCATTCATGCGCTTAACAAACTCCCGGATTTCCTCATCAGTGAAATCAGCATTTACACGAATGATTGCACAAAGACTACCTAAGCAGTAGTCCGTCTTGTCTGCCGGCATCAAACCACTTACATCCACATTCTTGATAATTATTTTTGCTCCTCTATCCCGACGAATAACAGGATTAGAATCTATATAGTTTTTAGCGTTCTCATACATATCGTCCAGGGCTTCAATCATATCGGTGTCGGGCTCCTCGAAGGCATACTGATTATACATACACAGTTCCAACGCCGCCATGGAAATCGCCGCGCTCAGAGTGGCACGGAAGTTTTCGCGGTCTTCATAAGCCGTCGTATCGAAGTTATAATAATACGTCATATGCCGGTCAAACCTATCGATGATGGAACTGACGGACTTATTTGCCTTTAAGTAAGCGCAGACGTTTGAGAAATCCACTCTTAACTGGTTAATTTCAGACGCCCTGGTTTCATTGACGCGTTTCATGACCTTGCCAAGATAAACCTTCCACTCGTCCTGAAGTTCCTGGGAAGAAATGCAATTCCCATCCTTGTCATATTCGAGTGCTTGTGCAGGCGCTTGCGATTTCAGGTAGTTCTTCGCGCTTTTAACTGCGCTCTTAGCATAAGTCAAAGAGTTCAACAGGGGAATGAGTTTTTCCTCGTAGAAGTCGGAAACTGCTTTTGCCGCGGCGACGGCGTTCTGCTCCTCAATCGCAGCCTGGATATCGCAAAGTTGACTTGAAATCTGCTGAATCGCGTTGTAGATTTTATCGAGTTTCGCCTTTTCCGATTCCACGACGCCTATGAGTTCAAGTGCGGTGTATACCCCCGAGATGCCGGACACCAGACCGGAACCGACGGCGACGAGAGTACCCATTTTCGTATTGCCGAAACCGCCGACGATGCCCTTGATAATGTCAATGTCGCCGTCGGTCAGGTCCTTCCCCATACTGTCCATCGTATAGGAGCGGGTCTGACTGCATGCGGAGAGATAAGCGTCTCCCCAACGGCTTACCAGAGCGCCGTTCTTCAGGGTGACGGTAGCCGTCAGATCCATCTCTTCCACCGATACGCCGTTAGAATCGACGGATAAAACGAGTTCTGCGGTAGAGTCGTTTTCACGCGTGAAGGAAGTGACGGTCGCGGTTGCGAAATCTTCTGCCAGAGCGACCATATCGGCGTTCAGGTTCTGCGCGAAAGTACCCGAATTCGCGTAGAGCATGAGGGTGACGGCGTACTTGCCGTTGTTTTCGTCCGCATAGTCGAACACGGGATAGAAATCGGCGTGGTTGAAGTCCGCCTCGAAGGATACGGCTTCTTCCATTCCTATCGCCGCGGCGGAAAACGTGACGGTTTTGCCGTTCATCGCGCTTGCCGCGCCGTTTTTATCGGTTGCCCCGGGCAGCGCCACGCTCAGAAGAGCGGACGTCTCGCCGACGACTTCGAAACCGGTAACGGTAATGCCTTCGATCTGAACGTCGGCTGCGTCGGCAGTTTCGGCAAAGCGGTAGCCGCCGACCGTTACGGGAACGGTCATCCGATCGCCGCTCACCGTCATCTCTTCCAGCCCGATGCCGATATAATCGGTATCCACGGGAATCGTCACGCCGACCGACTGATAGCCGTTGACGAAGGCGCCCGCGGAAAGGGTGACGAAACCGTTGAGATAGGCGTTCACGTTCTCGTCTTTAACGAGGTTGCCCGTCAGCTGCATCGTCAGGTTTTTGCCCGCCGCGCTGATACCGTCGATCTTCATCTCTTCGAACGCGCCGCCAAGAGAAATCTGTTCCTTGGCGACGTTTGCGGCGTATTCCCCTTCGGCGAGTTCGAGGGTCAGGCGCACGTCGTTATCGAACGCCGAAACCGATTTCACGCTCGGCGTGACCGTATGGTCGGGATAAGCGACTTCGGCAACGGCACCGACCGTTTTACCCGCGCCCGTCTTGTCTTTGTCGACGAAAACGACGTAGGAATCGGGTAGATTGACCGCCACTTTGTCGTCCGAAAAGGCGATTTCCAGCGTCTTTTCATCCTGACGGACGACCGATTGCACCTGCGCCCTGACTTCGGTCTCGTAATCTTCGATATCGATTCCGCTTCCGCCCGAGGCGCTTTCCGACGTCACGGCGTTACTATACGCCTCTTCGTCTAAAACCATATAATTTACGATAACATCTTCAGCCTTGATATCCGCCGCAAACTTCGCGCCGCCTGCCGTAACGGTCGTCGAAAAGACGCCCTGTGCGTTGTACGCGACGGAAGTCGCCTGCCCTTCGATTCCCTCGGGTTCCTGTTCGGTCTTTCCGCCGCACCCCGCGAAAAAGGCGGACGACATCGTGACCACGAGCAGCATGCAGATAAACCGCATTCCAACTCTCTTTTTCATGCTTTCTTTCTCCTTGAAAATTTTCGTTTCCGGCTGCCTCCCCGCACGGACTTCCCGCCCGCGGGGATAAACGTGCCGATTCGTCTTTATTATATTACGCGCACCGTTGCAAAATCGTTGCAAATTTTGTCGGAAAAAGAAGCTTTATTCCTCATTTTTTATTTCACCGTCAGAATCCGTCGGATTTTCAAACGCGCCGACGGAATATTCCGCCCAACTGTAATGGATCATGTAATCGTGGCGGTAACTGTTGATCGCGACGGGATCGCCCTGCAGGAACCGATAACTGTCGCAGTCGATCAGGTCCGCGCGGACGGCGAGCGCGTTGCGGCTCCGCACGAGGACCTCCGGAACGCCCGCCTCGGACAGCGCGCGGCGGATGTCGTGCACCAGCGTGCGGAAATAATCGAGTTTCACGCGGTCGTTCGTCCCGTCGTCTTCGTACAGGAGACAAATGGCTTCTCTTGCCGTCAGAACATTCCCTCTGCGGTCGACCAGCAGTGCAAGCAGTTCCTTTGCCTTCGCGCGACGGAACACAAGCGGTTTGCCGTCCACAAACATGTCAAACCCGCCGAAGGTCTGCACACGCACACGCTTGCCAACGTCGTTTTTGTAAAGAAAGGTAAGCTCTCTCCGGATGTCCTCCTCCAATGCCGGTTTCAGCAGATATCCGGTCGCGTGCACCTCAAACGCTCTGAGCGCATATGTATCATAGGCGGTGACAAAAATGATATGGAGATCGGGGGTGACGTCTTTCATCGCCTTGGCAAGCGTGATGCCGTTTCCGCTCCCGAGTTCGATGTCGAGGAAAGCGACGTCAAAATCCCCGTTTTCCCGGTTTTGAACGGTTTTCAACGCCTCCGAAGCGGTGGAGCATCCGACAATTTCGCAATCGGGCACGACCTTGCGCAGAATTTCAGAAAGATCCCGGA
>CAMAJQ010000083.1 GCA_945835865.1 uncultured Clostridia bacterium | reverse complement strand
ATCCTCGTCGGCAAAAAGAAAAAGAAAGACTGATTTTCCCCTTCGCCGGGCGATCGGAAAAAGGGAAACACGGGGTCGCCGCGCGGGCGCGGCGACCCTTCGTCTTGCCCGCTATGACGTTTCCCGCCGGAAAGGAAGGAACGATCCGGAAGGGTTCTGCCGAAAAAAGAAAATCGTTTGACTTTTTTCCGGCGGCGGGATAAAATAAAAGAAGAAAACGCCGACGCGGAAACCGATCGGCGGGAGGAGACGGAATGAGAGAAGAGATTTTGCTCAGTGGCGTCTGGGAATGTCAGGACGCCCCCTACGACGTCGGTTACGGAGACTTGCCGGAAACGTTCGGCAACCGGATCCCCGTTCCGGGACTTTGGGATATGGCGGAAAAGCCCTTTGCCTATACTTCCGACGCGGAAACGCTGAAAAGGGGGACGGGCTTTCTCCGGAAAGCACTTTGGTATAAAAAAGAAGTCGTTTTGCCCCGCGTTCCCGGAACGGCGATCCTGAAAATCGGCAAGGGTTTCTGGGGAAAGGAAATCTACGTAAACGGCGCTTTCGTCTGCCGCCACGAACCCAATTTTTCTCCCTGTTACGCGGAAATTTCGGCTTTTCTCGCCGAGGGGAGGAACGAGATCGTGATCAAGACGGGAGAGAAGGGCACGCAGAGCGCCGGGTGGCACCTCGGGTTCGACTGTGAAAAGAAGAAGTTTATTCCCGGGCTTTACGACGACGTGACGCTCATTCTGACAGAGGATTTCTATCTTTCCCGTATTCAGGTCGCGCCCCGCCCGGACGAAGGATCCGTCACGGTGAAGATCGAATACGAAAATCATTCCGTAAACGACTTATACGACGGTTTTTCGGTGGATATTACAGACGGCGGAAAGACGGTCGCGCATGCGGAAACGGAAAAGAGGACGATCGCGGCGGGCGAGAAGGGTGAGATCCTCGTCTCCGTTCCCTTTGAAAATTTTCTTCCGTGGACGCCCGAGACGCCCGTATTGTATTTTGCCCGCGCGGCGTGCGGGGGAGACTGCCTGACGGCCCGCTTCGGCATGCGGGAATTCCGTTTCGACGGCCTCGTTCCCACGCTGAACGGCAAACCTTATTATTTGCGCGGAACGAACGTCGTTTTATTCCGTTTTTTCGAGGACGAAAAGAGAGGCGCGCTTCCCTGGGATAGGGAATGGGTGGAAGGCTTGCTGAAAAAGTTCAGGAGTCTGCACGTGAATTCCCTGCGGTTTCACGTCTGTTCCCCTCCCGAATTCTGGTACGACCTGTGCGATTCCGTCGGGATCCTCGTGCAGGACGAATATCCCGTTTTCGGTTCTTACGAATGTCCCGTCCCCTTCGACAACGAGAGGATGCGCGGGGAGTTCCGCGATCTGATCGGGGAGAGGGCGAATCATCCCTGCATCGCGATATGGGACGCGCAGAACGAATGTGCGGACGAGCCCGACCGCGGTTATTCCGTCGATTCCGGTTCTTTGATCGAGGCTGTGCGGTCTCTCGATCTTTCCTCGCGCCCGTGGGATAACGGCTGGGGCAGACCCGTCGACGGAAAGAGTCCGATCGAAGTGCATCCCTATCTCTATCTCGACAGCGGGTTCCGGCTTTCGGGTCTTAACAGCATCGACAAGGATCCCGCGAAAACGCTGCTTTGCCCCGATCTTCACAGACTGTTGCCGCTCGGCGAAGAAAACCCGTATCCGACCAACCCCCGCATCGTGAACGAATATTCCTGGCTGTGGTTGACGAGGGAAGGAAAACCGACCCGTCTGACGGAAGCCCTTTACGCCAATCTCTTTCCGGACGGCGCGACCGAGCGGACGTACCGCGATTTTTACGCTTACGCCGTCGCGGCGCTGACGGAATTCTGGCGGTCGGGAAGAAAGTCTGCGGCGGTGATGGAATTCTGCGGGCTGAGTTATTCGCGGGAGGGCGGGGAGACGTCCGATAATTTCCTGCCCGATATCTCCCGGCCGACTTACGACCCCGCGTTCGAAAGGAGGATGCGCTCTGCTATGGCGCCCGTCGGGCTGTGCGTGAACGATTGGTCGGAAACCGTTCCGTCGGGAAGCGTCCGCACCGTCGGCGTATCCGTTTTTAACGATCTGCCCGATCCTTTTTCGTCGGAACTTCTCTTCACTCTTTCTTACGGGGAAGAGACGGTCTGCTCGGAAAAAAGGAAGATCGCCGTATCGGGCGGAGAATCCGTCGAGGAGTTTTTCACATTCGGTATTCCGCCGAGGGGAAAGGGATTTTTCCGTCTGAAGGCGAGTTATTTCACGGCGGAAGGCGAAGAGGTCTTTTCCGAACGCGTCTTTCGCGACGGTCCCGCTCTTTCCCGCGGGCTCGAGCGGAAAAAGGATCTTGCAATCGGGGTGAAACCCGTCGTTTCGTCGGTCAACAAATCGATTAACGACCCTTTATGCGGTCCCGATCACCTGACGGCAGGCAGACGGGACAGGATCTTTTCTCCGGCGAAATACTATTGCAGCGAGCCTTGCGACGGGCAGTTTATTCTCCTGGATCTCGGGGAAGAGCGGAAAATCACCGACGTCCGCGCGGAATGGCGATCGGGTTGTCTCGATTACGGCGTTTCGGTGTCGTCGGACGGAAAAAGGTTTGAGGAGATCCTCCGCGTGAAGGGATACGAATACGGAACGATCGCTTACGAAGTCTCCGCGAGGGGCAGGTTCGTCCGCTTCGATCTCAACGAGCGGTTGAAAAAAGACGAGGGATTCTCCCTCTATGCGGTTTCCGTTTTCGGAGAGTGAATTTCTTCCGCCCCGGCAATCCGGGCGAGGTTGGTACGGAAGCCGTCGGCAGTTCGCCTCTTTTGGCGAAACCCGGACGGCGACGAAGAAGACGAATCATTTTTACGGAAAAACGAAAGAGAAACGGAAAAGACCGTTTCCGAAGGAGTTGGCTATGAAAGCATTTATTTTTGACCTTGACGGCGTGATCGTTTCCACCGACCGCTATCATTACCTCGCGTGGAAGCAGACGGCGGACGGCGAGGGGATCTATTTCGACGAAAAAATCAACGACCGTTTGCGCGGCGTCAGCCGCATGGCAAGCCTTGAGATCATTCTCGAGCGGGCGAAGCGGCAGTATTCCGAAGAGGAAAAACAGGCGCTTGCTTGCAAAAAGAACGACTTATATCGCGACTTATTGAGAAACCTGACGCCGAAGGACAGGCTGGAAGGCGTTACGGAAACGCTTGCGGCGCTTCGCGAAAAAGGCTATCTTCTCGCGATCGGAAGTTCCAGCAAAAACACTCCGTTTATTCTGGAAAAAATCGGTTACGGAGATTATTTCGACGCCGTTTCGGACGGCAACAACATCACGCGCGGCAAGCCCGACCCCGAGGTTTTCCTGAAAGCGGCGGAGATGCTCCGGCTTTCCCCCGAATCGTGTTACGTGGTGGAAGACGCGGAAGCAGGGATCGACGCGGCGAACGCCGGCGGCTTCTTTTCCGTAGGCGTCGGACCTGCCTCCCGCTACGAAAAGACGAAAAAGCCGCTTGCGTCATTCTCTCTGCTGCGTGAACTGTAATCTTTCCGGACAATCCGTCTCTCCTTTTCGAAGAATCGTTTTAAAAAAATAAAAAATGATGTGAACTCCAAAGTGATATGCACCCCAAAAGTTTGTCTAACTTTTGGGGTGCATATCATATTTGGTATTAAATTCCTTTTTTTCCAGACATAAAAAAAATATGCACCTCTATAAGTTTGTCTAACTTTTGGGGTGCATATCAGAAAACTGTCGGGGCGCGCTTTGCCTTTATCGTCCGATCCGTTGAGATTCGGAGAAAGAAATTTTCGCGCGGTCAGACTTCGGGCGGCGTGCCGTTTAAAATGCCGTTGACGATGCTCTGGATCTCCCGCTTTTCCTGCAGGGAAGAGCGGTTGCTCTGCAGGGAAACGTGCAGTTCGTCGCTGATCTCGCGGAAAGCCTGCAGAAGGGTGGGATTGAAAGAGCCGCATTCTCCGCCGCAGATCATTTCCACCGCTTTTTCGTGAGAGAAAGCCTTTTTATAACACCGCTCGCTCGTCAGGGCGTCGTAGACGTCCGCGAGGGAGACGATCTGTGCGGAAAGAGGGATCTCGTCCCCTTTCAGTCCGTCGGGATAGCCCTTGCCGTCGTACCGTTCGTGGTGCCAGCGGCAGATCTCGTACGCCGTTCTGACGAGGGGGTTTTCCTGAAACCCGGTCAGGTTTTCGAGTATGGACGCGCCGATCGCCGAATGAGTTTTCATGACTTCGAATTCCTCCGCCGTCAGTCTGCCGGGCTTGTTGAGGATCTCCTGCGGGATGGCGATCTTGCCGATATCGTGCAGGGAAGACGCGGTGCGGATGCGCCTGACGTCTTCCAGAGAGACCCGATATTTCGGGTCCAGACTGCCGAGGCTTTTGAGCAGAAGTTCGGTGATGAGGTTGATATGCGTGACGTGCGAGCCGCTTTCGCCGTTACGGAATTCCACGAGATGAGAGAGGAAGGAGATCATCATGTCGTTGTTCTTCTCTTTTTCGTAGATCTGCTCGGCGACGATTTCGGCAAGTCTTTTCTGCTTGGCGTAGAGGTTGATGGAGTTGCGGATCCTTCTTCTGACGACCGCCGCCTCCAGAGGGCGGCTTACGTAATCGGTCGCTCCGAGATCGAAGGCTTTCGTGATATATTCGGCGGCGTTTTCGGCGGAAATCATGATGACGGGGATCTCTTCGAGCAATCCCCTCTGCAGCATGGCTTTCAGCACGTCGTAACCGTCCACGTCCGGCATGACGATATCGAGCAGAACGAGAGATACTTCTTCTTTCCGGTCGAAAAACGCAATCGCGCTTTTTCCTCCGTCGGCTTCGTATACTTCGTACTCGTCTTTCAGCAATTCCGTCAGCAGAAATCTGTTGATGTCGGAATCGTCCACGACGAGTATTTTGTACTTTGGTGTGTTCATACGAGGTACTCCGATGGTATTTCCCGAAGCAAAGCAAGCCGTTTTCCCGCCGGGGCGAAACCGTGCGGCGCACCGTTCGGGGGACGGGCGCGCGAGGCGGGTCGTGTACTAAGCAGTATAGACGATTTTTCGGGAAAAGTCAAGAAGTTACGGATAAAATATATAAACGTGCTCTTTTTCGCCCTTTTTTTCGTTTTTTGCGAAATAATCTTGACAAATCCCCCTTCTTCCTATAAAATGGAAAGC
>CAMAJQ010000082.1 GCA_945835865.1 uncultured Clostridia bacterium | reverse complement strand
CGTCGTCAACGATAACTTTTTTATCGCTCGCGGCAAACGCGGAAAAGTTTCCGTCGGAAACGGAAAGAAAGATTCCGGCGGCAAGGAGCGCCGCGCTCGTTTTCAGAATATGATTCCTCATCGTTTTTCCTCCGTTTTCAGTATTCGACCGCAGGTACGAATTTATCGATAACAAACTTCGCGGCCAGGATAAGCGGCGCGCCGACGATCGCAGCGCACCAGCCGATCGCTGCGGATTCGTTCAGTTTGCCGGATGAGACCCTGTCCGTGATCAGATAGCCGATCGTATATCCCTCGCCCGAAGGTCCTCCGTTCGTCAGGAGCATTGAAGGGAGAAAATAGGTAAAGGAAACGGCGATCCCCATCATGAACATCGTCGAAACGGTAGGCATGCTCAGAGGAACGACAATCTGAAGAAATTCGTGAGTCATATTGATACCGTCTATTTTCCCTGCTTCTATGACCTCGGGCGGGATCCTTGAGATCGCGCTCGTCAGCATGAGTACGTTATAGCCGATACCCGACCAGAGGGAATAGAACAGAACCATCGGAAAGACGGTGGAAGAGTCTCCGAACCACCCGTTTTCCGGGATGAGATTCCCAAGTCCGATTCCTTTCAGCATTCTGTTCACGGGACCGTAATTGGTACTGAACAGGAAGGAAAAAACCATACACAGCGCGACGGGCATAATGATGGAAGGCAGATAATAGATAATGCGGAAAGCCTTTTCTCCCCATATTTTTTTATAGAAATAATAAGCGCACAGGAGAGAAACGGGCAGCAGAACGAAGGTATTCCATAAAAAGATATACAAACTGTTCCGTATGCCGTAGCGGTATTGCGGATGAGAATCCGGGCTGAAAAACGCTTTGAGAACGTTTTCAAAATTCATGAATCCCACGTAGACGTAATCCCCTTGCTCGTAACTGTACGTCTGAAAAGCAAGTTTAAGGGAATCGGCGTTCACGTAAACGAAAAACACCAGCCAGTTGAGCACGGGATACGCGAGAAAGGCGATGATGAACGCCGTTCTTTTGCGCCTCGCACTGTTTATATTTCTTTTTTTTGGCAAAACGTCTTTCTGATTATCCATTTCGTTTATCCTTTTATCGGTATGACGAAGACCGCGTCGCCGGGATCGAGTGTCTTCGTGAAGGAGCCTCGATCGAGCGTGACGACAGAGGACTCTCCTCTGTACCACACGATCGCCCGATCCGCGTCGTTGAACGTCACCGTGAAAGCGTTGACTTCGTCGAGGTTCCCGGGATTGTTGTAGTTCATCATATAAAACCCGTCGTAACCGCTTCCGTCGCGGAAGACGCCGACGGATAGATCTTTGCTGCTCGTAAGCGAGGAAATGCGCGGATGACTCTCCATCGGTCGGCGTACCTGACGGAAAGACGTGCTGATCTTGTTTCCGTTATCCGTCCCGTTGCTCAGCATGATTCCCTGCCAGTCGAAGGAAAGAAGAACGTGATCGAAAGCGAGAACTTCGCGATTTACCGTACGGCAGTCCTTCCACAATTCGGTCACCGTGCCATCTCGCATGATCATCGCATGCATGTTTTCCGTCTGGATGACGGAATCGTACGGCTGCCAGTAGCAGAAATGGTTGATGCCGTCCGCCCCGAACATCAGCGCGGCGTTGATCATAAAACGCAGATCCTGAATATTCGGCTGTTTGATGGAAGAGTTGAATCCCATCGAACCGATAAAGGCGAAGAAGGGGATGTCGTATAATTTCGCGTTTTCGGCGTAAAGTTCGTAATCGGCGAGCAAGCCCGTGTACAGGACGGGTTTCGCCGTGCTTCCCTTCAGAGGATAGTAGTCGACGGACAGCAGATCGGGGGAAACCCGGTCGATAAAATTCTGCAGATAATATTCGTAACCCGAGGTCGTTCCGAGGCTTCCCGAAGACGCGTAGGAGGGAAACAGATTTACGAAGAAGTATTTATCCGGAAAGGCTTTGACGTACGTCTTCTTCAGCGCGCCGATCGCGTCGAAGCGGTCGACGCTCGGTTCATCGTAAACGTGATGCCCTAAAAACGCGGGGTGTTCGTTGTAAGAGGCGGTTATGCGGAGCAGATCTTCCGCCGTCGTGTTGGGGTCATACGTCTCGGGACGCACGTCGTAATCCATGACAAGCAGGCGAATCCCCGCCGCATCGGCGTAATCCAGAGCCTTGAAAAAAGCCTCCTGATCTCTGTTTTTTTCTTCATAGACGCATATTCCGACGTTGATGCCGCAATCCGCCATCTCCAGATATCTTTCCTCCGTCTGAAAATCGTACGTCGGATCGTCGACGGAAGTCGTCTGTCTCGGCGGCGGAGGATTCCATCCGCCGATCCACATGACTCTTTCCGTCTCGTAAGCGGAATAATCGGGCATTCCCGAAGGAACGACAGATCCGCCGCCCTCTCCTTTATTTCCGCAGGAAGCAAAGAGCAACGTTCCGACGAGCACGAGGGACAATAATCTCTTTTTCATGATTTCCTCCGTCCGTTATATCTGTTTCTGCCAACTGCTCCAATCTTTCTGAACCTGTTCGTAATCGTAACGTACGATCTGTTCGGCGGTCTGCCCTTCCGTCACCATCTGCGTCACCATTTTCGTCTGCCAGAAAGACGCCAGCCCCGAATAAATGAACGGAGAACTGCCCTCGGAGTAGAAAATATTTTTCTCCGAACGAAGCGCGAGTACCGATCTGCTCCATTCGGTCATGTCGTCCGATACCGCTTTCGAGTAGTCGACTTTAAATGCGCTCGTCGTGTTGGTCGTACGGAAAAAGTCGAGCAAACCCTCTTCGCTGAAAATAAACGAGACGAACTTCTTTGCAGCGTCCTTATTCTGTGCGGCGGCAGGAATGATCAACCATTCGTCCACGTGCCCGTAAAGATTATCGGACTCCTTGCTTCCCTCGATCGTCGGAGGAGCGATCAACGCCATCTCAAACCCTTCCGGCATATTGCTCGCGATTTCCGTTTCCAGCCAGGATGCGTTGGGAAGCATCACCGCCTGCCCGGCCGCAAACATCATCTGCGAGTCTGTCAGATTGAGCCCGATGACGCCCGGCGCACAGTTCTTCGGCGTACCGTTTCCTCCGATCAGCGTCAGCAGGGCGTCGACCGCCTTTATTCTCGCTTCAGTGTAATAGACTTCGGGACTTTCCATCTGCTTGAAGGTGGAAATTTCGGAGATCCCCCCGTAATTAGCCCACCAGGTATTCATGATATAATTCCAATAATATTGAGCGTTCACGCCCGACCAGACGAAGGGATATACGTCGTTGCCGCCGTCTGCGTCGTGATTTTCGGGCAGAGCGTTGATTTTATCGACGATATCGAGCATATCGGTCATGGTTTTGGGGAGATCCCAACCGTGCTCGTCGAAAAAGCCCTTGTTTACCGCGATCCCCGTCATATATTCGGAGAAAGGAATGGCGTAATACTCGTTTTTGAAAAGAAGATTATCGGCGATTTCATCGTTGAGCGCTTCTTCCATTGTCATCGAAGAATTAAATTCCGACCGGTATACATCTCCCAACGGCTCGAGCCAGCCTTTGGAGGCAAACAGTCTCCACTTCATGGGCGAAGTGATGATGTCGGGGGTTACGCCCGTCATGAGGGTGTTTTCCAACGACATTCCGTAAGCGGGATCTCCCTCGAGAATCAATTCCACCTTTTCGTTCGGGTGCGCCGCGTTGTAAAGCGCTTCCCACGATTTCCAGTGCGAATCGAGAAAAGCTCCTTCGTAATATCCCACGTAAATCTGTTCGACGCCGTTACTTCCCTTGTTTGCGTTTGACCCGCAACCCGCACTCAGCGCAAGGACGGCAGCCAAAGCCGCGGGTAAAAACCTCTTTACTCTGTTCATTCTCTTCATATTGCCTCCTTCGGCGGCTTTTTATCCGCTCTATCTCTTTTTCTTTTTAAAAATTAACTTGGTTAGTTTATTGCGTAGAATAACGTTCGACAAAAACTAACATAATTATAATATCACAGATCAAGAGCGTTGTCAATACTTTTTCGAAAAATTTTTTTCCCGAATTGAATATTTCACACAAAGACGTCACTGTTTTTTGTTGAGAATTTCCTCAAAAGCGGATAGTCCGACCGAGACCGCTCCGTTGTAAACCTCATCTCTCTTTCTGAGAAAAGAGACCTCGATTTTCGAGCACGTCGGGCTATGCGAAAACAATCGGTTGAGTTTTCCGGCAACGAACGGTTCTAAGCGGACGAACTCACCCGTAAACAGAATGTGAGAGATGTCGAGAAGTTCAGTGACGCTCCATAAAAATCTGCCGAGAACGCCTACGGCTTCATCCAGACAGGACAAAGCCGTTTCATCCTTCCGTCCGCAGGCGGCAATGAAATCCTCTTTCGCCTCTTCATAACGGACTTCGGGTTTTCCCGCGCAGCGGCGGTAGCGATCCGCAACGCTTTTCATCGAAAGAAGAGTGGAAAAAATCTCGCTCCGGTCGTTCGGAAAGAAATCGGTCGCGGTCATAGGATTCATACCGAACAACCCGAACTCGCCCGCCATTCCGTGTTCGCCTGCAAAGATATGCTTTTCGCAGACGATTCCGCCTCCGACGCCTTCGTCGATATACAGATAAAGAAAACTGTCGGGAGACGACGCGTCGCACGTCGCCGCCTGCACTGCCGTGAACATATCGTTTTTCATGATAACGGGCGAACCGATTTTTCCCGAAAGAGTTTCCGAAAAATTCTCCCCGTAAAATTCCGCAAATTTCCCGGCGAACACGAAACGGTCCGTCTTGCAGTCGTATTTCCCGGCGAACACGAAAACTGTGTGTTTCGGTCGTAACGCAACCTTTTTCATGTCTTCGACGGCGGCATCCAATATTTCTCTTTTGACGACGTAACCCGTCTGGTACTCTTTCTTGTAAACAACGTTTCCGACGAAGTCGTTGATGGTGACGGTCATGACATCACTGTGCGCGAGAATGACCGCAAAATATCCGAACGCGGGATTCGGCGTAATAATTTCTGCCTTTCTTCCCGCGGTGGAAGACGGCAGGCGGTTACGCAGAACCAGCCCGGACTCGGTCATCGCCGAAACGATTTTGAATATCGCGGCGTTGGAAAGCCCCATGATGTTTTCCAGTTCGGCAAAGGTTTTCCCTCCGCCGCGTATCGCCCGCAACACGGATTTCATGTTTGAAATACGGATATATTCTTGTCTTCTGCCAGGTTTCATCTTTTGACCGCCCCCGCCGTTGAAATAAAAACACTTTTTTTCATG
>CAMAJQ010000081.1 GCA_945835865.1 uncultured Clostridia bacterium | reverse complement strand
CCGATCCGTCCGCGCACTTACATACGACGCCGTAAAACGAACACCTGTCTTTCGCGCGCAAGCCGAAAGAAAGATAATCGTAATCGGCAAGATGGTTTTTATGCCCCGACAGGCAGATCTCGGGGGAAACGCCGAAAAATTTGTAATCCCCGGGACCCGGATTCCCTTTTATAAGAAGCACTCCGTTTCTCCGCACTTCCGTCCCGGCGGTCGCTCCGCGGTAAATTTTCCCCGTCCCCCACACGGGAACTTTCCGGCACGTCCCCGCGGTGTAACCGAAGTTGTTCTCGTAGACGGAATCCGCCCCCGGCGTAAGGAAGGCGGGAGGGAAACAATAATCGTCCGTAACGGGTCCCCTTTCGCTGCGATAGGGAAGAAGAGGGGCCCCGTCGATCGTCTTCGCGTTGCAGAAATCGCAATACTGCATAAAGGCGTAAGTCGCACGGACAGGTTTCCGGACGTCTTCGCTGAAAATTTCGATCACGTCGTCCGAAACGGCTCTCGCGCGGGCGGGATAATATTTGCCCGTTTCCCCCGCGACGGTAAAGCCGTTGAGCGCACCCCGTCTCAACGAGGTGACGACGTTTTCCACCTTGGCGTAAAGTTTACCGTTTTTCTCGGTTAATCCGCTTATATGCGGATATTTCGGACGGAATCCCCTTATTGCCTCGCACATTCTTTCGGAAACGAGTTCTTTGTTTACCGTATGAATGGGGTGATAATATTCCGCCCCGTCCTTCCCGAGCCACCTCGGCTCGACGTCGTAAACGGGAATGACCGAAACGTCGTCGATGGCGTTTTCCAGGTCGCAGATCGCCTCGTTGACGTATTCATAGCCGAAACCGTCGCCGTAAGGATAATATTCGGGGGCGATGTTCACGGCGACGAAGGGAAGTTTGCCGAACGCGTCGCGAAGGTCCCGGACGATCGCGGACAGACAGAGAGAAAACGTCTGCGCGTAGGAATAATCGGAAGCGGAACTCTCGCCGAGATACCAGAGCGCCCCGGCAAAAGACAGTCCGTACAACGGAGCGATCCTCTCGTTCCAGATACAGGAAGTCTGCGTATAGTTCCGTAAACCTTTCTTGTTCCACTCTTTTTTTCCGACGTATCTCTCCTCGCGGACGAGCCGTGCGGCAAGTTCCCCGTCTCTCTCGACGGAACTCCTTTTCAGGTAAGAATCAACGCTCAGTCCGCCCGTCGCCGTATGGACGACGCCGACGGGAACGCCCGTTCTCTGCCAGAGATAAACGGCGAACTGAACGGAGATCGCAGAAGTGGACGGAAGAAGTGTGCTCTCCCCCGTTCTCCATGCGTAGGAAAGGGGGAAATCGGACAATTCCTCGTACGATCTCGTCAATTCTTCCGTCGTACGGAAGGGTTTTTCATCGATCGAAAGAACGGAGATTTTCGCTCTCGCCGCCATATCGACCCATCTTTCGTAATTTTCCGTCGCCGAAAGGACGTAAGACATATTCGACTGTCCCATAGCGAGAAAGACGTCTCCGAAACGGACCCGAACCCCGACCTCTTCCCCGCCGCACGCAGCCGTCAGCAGGAACTCGTCCGCCACGTTGTCTATAGGGGAAAACTCCGCGCGGAAACGTCCGCGATCGGAATCTGCCCGCACGGAAAAAGACAGTCCTCCTCCTTCGAGAGAGACTGTCGTCGGACCGTCCGAATATCCCGTAACCACCACGGGACGGTTGCGCTGAATCACGGCGCCGTCGCCGAAATATCCGTGAAATTTTAACATAAAGACCCTTTAATCGGACGCGTAAACGCCCGCCTTTTCCGATTTGACGATGCCTTCCGTGATCATACAGAAATAAAAACCGTCCACGAAAGGCTGATATTTTTCTTCGTTGCGGTTGAAAAATTCAATCCGCCTTTTTTCCGCGCGGGCAAGATATTCCCCGTCCGCCCCTTCGAGTTTTGCAATCAGTTCCTCGGCGAGCAGCCGGACGTTTCCGAGCAGAAAGGAAAGAACGGAAAGACTCGTGCGGACGACTTCGCCCTCGTCGTCTCCTTCCGGAAAGTCCGCGAGGACATCCTCCGTCTTTTGCAGACAGACCTTCAGGAGAGGCAACGCCTCTTTCCCGTCGGACTCGTCCCGCATGAAGGAGAAGGGGGCGTAACGTTCCAGATCTGCGTAGACCCCTTCCGCAAACGCCGCATATTTTCCGAAAGCCGCCGAATAATACGTTTTTCTGATATTTCCGAGCGTTTCCTCTCCGTCTGTCAGCGCTCTGCCCATCAGATAAAAAGCCAAACCGTTCGGATAAAACGCCCGTTGGATCTGACAACTCAGAAACCCGTTCAGCCCGAGCGACGGCAACAGGCGGACGTCCCGGTAAACGACTTCGGCAAGTCTCTCGCCGCCGAAATCCCGGTTGACGTCCCACATCAGATGATAATCGAAATCGAAAGTATCCCCGTGAAAGATCTCTTTCCATTCCTTCCAGAATCCGAGATACGCCGCGGGATCGGAAGGATAGACCATGCGGTTTTTTTCGTACGGAATGACGTACGGATCGCCCGCGTCCGCAAAGGAGGAAGTATAACTGCGGAAGAGAGGGGCAAACATCATGATGAAACGTTCGGGATGACGGATCCTTTCCGTTTTCGGCGTCCAATACGTTTCAAAATAGACGAGAAAGCAGATTTTCACTCCCAGCCCTTTCGCCGTGAGTTTTTCGTCGATCTCGTTAAGGATCATCACGTACCAGTCGGAAACGGTTTTTTCTGCGCAACTCTCACACTCGCAGACGTTGTTATAATCGTCCGCAAGCCAAAAATGCAGAACGTCCGTCTCGGGATGCTCCTCCGCATAGCGTACGACCTCGTCCGCAAGCCCCGATCGGACGGACGGATTTGAATAACACAGTTGCGTGTTCAGCGGAATGCCCTTGAAGAGTTTTCTCTCGCCGCCGATCTCCGCGATCGCCCTCGTCTGTCCGGGAGAAAGCGGCGTTTCGTTCCCGCTCCACCCGTTGGAGGGAATGCCGAGATATTCCGCCGTCCAGCCGTGTCCGACGGCGTGATAGATCATATCGCGTCGTTTGATCTCTCCGACGATCCTGCGGACGAAACCCGCGCTCGTCTCTTCGTCGATCGGCTGTTTTTCGAGAAAGGGATTGGAAGAATGACCGTACCAGCGCTTGAAAAACTCGTGCGCGGTGCGGAACTGTAAGAAATAAGAATTGAAACCCGCTTTCGGCGCCCAATCGACGATCGCGAGCACGTTTTCGAGCGAAACCGCCCCTTCGATCGTAATGCCCCGGTGCCGGTTGGCGGGCGAGAAGTCTGCGTGAACGGTCAATGCGGAAAGGGGCAGTCGGGGAATGACCTCTCCCTCCTTCCCGGGGCGAAGGAAAACGCATCCGATCCTGCGTAAAAACTCGTAAACGGAAAGCAGAAGAGCGCGCGGACGGTTGGCAACGATCTCTCCCTGCCCGCCTTCGACGCGTATCGATCCCCTTTCTTCAAAAAGGTCGTCCGTGCCGTCCGGCAACACTTTCAGTTCAATATTCGCCTTTTCTCCGCAGATCAGCCCGACGTAACGGTCGAGTTCCCGTCTGCAAAAAAGTAAAGTCGTCATCCGGTCTCCTATAGCCTTGAAAAGAACGCCTGCGTGACGCCGGCGTTGATCGCGCCCATGATGGTAGTATCGTTCATCAGGCTGGAAAACTCCACCCGCTTGCCGCGGGCGGTCGCCTCCACCGCTTTGCGGAACCTCTCCCCGAGGTCGATCGCCGCGCCGTTGATCACCATCATATCGATATCGAGATATTCCGCGAGATTCGCCGCCACGCTCCCGAGTACCGCGGCCGCCGAATCGACCGCCCTGACGGTGATCGGATCCTCCGCGTTGTACGCCTCGATCATGGCGTGAATGGGAATGTCGTAAGCGCCGATGCCGCGTTCCCCGACGTATCTGCCGAGATACCCCCCGCCGCCGTTATCGACTTCGCGGCGGACGATCTCGAGAATGGAATAGAGTGAAAGAGAATCGAAATAATTGGAATATTTCAGATTCCCGTAATCGTTTTCGCGGGTCAGGGCGGCGTCGATCCGCAGATAGCCGATCTCGCCTGCGAACCCCCTCGTTCCCGTGTAGACCTTGTTGTTGAGAAGGAGCGCCGAACCCGTTCCGACGTCGATGTGGAACATGATCGCCTCGGAGACGTCCTTCAGAATGGAACCGTACGTCTTCTCCCCTTCCAGCGCGAGTTTGACGTCGTTCCGGATGACGGTATCGCAGGCGAAGACCTCTTCGGTGAGAGACTTCAGCGAGACGTTTTCAAAACCGCCGAAACGGGGATTGAGAATGAACTTGCCCGATTCGTCCATTTTGCCCGGCGTGGCGATGGAGATGCAACGCAGCGTTTTCCCGGCGAGCGCCTCCCCTTCCACCATCTCCCGCATGATGCGGAGAATGTGATCGAAATCTCTCCGTTCGATATGGACGACGTCCGGGATCTGCCTTCTCAGCAGAATATTGCTCCCCATATCCGCCGCGCAGACGTTGATTACTTTTCCCGACAGATCGACTGCCAGAACGTAGCCGTAATCGTTGTTGATCCTCAGCCCGATCCCCGTTCTTCCTTTGGTATCGCTCTCCCGCAGGATGAGTCCGTCGGATATGAGATCGTCGGCGATCTTGGCGATCGCCGTATTGGAAAGCATGAGAATCCGCGCGATATCCGAATAGGAGCGGCTCTTTTCCCGAAGCAGCTTGATGATCTCCTCTTTATTCTTTCTGCGCAGGTAAGTCTGGTTCCTGATTTGCATAAATAACTTCCGATGTGATTATTTCCCGTCGTGTCCCGACGAAACGGTGACGTGGCGGTGGGTAAACGATCCGTCTGCCGAAATGAGGATCTCCGTTCCCCCGAGCCTGTCTTTCAGATGAGAGTCGTACTCTCCCGTCTTCAGTCCGTAGCACAGGCGGACGCCCTGCCACGGAACGCTGTAACTGTTTTTATGTACGTGCCCCGCAAAAACGGCTTTCACCCCGATCTCTTTCAGAAGAGCGAACAGCGAACCGTCAAAGTCGAATGTGCAGCGTTCGGGGAAATATTCTCCCGCATAACCGAACCCTCTGCCCTCCGGAATTTCAAACGGCGAAAAGGGGTCGGATGAAAATTCCGCCACGGCGTCGTTGAAACACTTCGGAGGAACGTGCAGAAAAACGTACGACGGCACACCGTAAGCCGAAGCGGTCGCACGGAGCCACGTTCTCTGCCTCTCGCCCACTCCGCCGGGCATTTCCGCGTTGAAACAGC
>CAMAJQ010000080.1 GCA_945835865.1 uncultured Clostridia bacterium | reverse complement strand
ATTACACACAGCACAGAAATCAAGCTCTTTGCCGGCAATTCCAACAGGAAACTCGCGGAGGCGATTGCCAAAGAGCTTCACATTCCCTTGAGCGAAGTGGAAGTCGGCCATTTCAGCGACGGCGAGACGAGCGTTCACCTCAGCGAAACGGTGAGAGGAAGAGACGTCTTCATCATCCAGTCGACCTGCGCGCCCGTCAACGAGAACCTGATGGAGCTGCTGATCATGATCGACGCGGCGAGAAGGGCGTCCGCGGGTAGGATCACGGCGGTTATGCCTTATTTCGGTTATGCGAGACAGGACAGGAAAGCGAGATCGCGCGATCCCATCACGGCAAAACTCGTGGCAGACATCATTACCTCCGCAGGCGCGGACAGGGTCCTTACGATGGATCTTCACGCCGCTCAGATTCAGGGCTTTTTCGATATCCCCGTCGATAATCTGCTCGGCGGTCCCATTCTGTACAAAGCGTTCCGCTCAAAGGTCGACGAGGATTTCATGATCGTTTCTCCCGACGTCGGCTCCGTATCCCGCGCGAGAGCGGTCGCAACCAAACTGAATTGCCCGATGGCGATCGTCGACAAGAGGAGACCGAAGGCAAACCAGATCGAAGTGATGAACATCATCGGCGACGTCAAGGGCAAAAAATGTCTGATGGTCGACGATATGATCGATACCGCGGGCACGATTTGTCAGGGCGCGGAAGCCCTCTATAACAACGGAGCGAGCGAGATCTACGCGTGTTGTTCCCACGCCGTCCTGAGCGGACCCGCGATCGAGAGACTGCAGAATTCGCATATCGACGAACTCGTCGTCCTCGATACCATTCCTCTGACGGAAGAGAAGAAAATCGGCAAAATCAAAGTGCTTTCCGTCGCCAAACTCTTTGCAACGGCGATTGAAAACATCTATCTGGACAAAAAGATGTCCGATATTTACAACGACTGAAATTTTCCGCCCGACGCTCGTCGGGCGGGGAAAAAGGAAAAACAGGAAGGCGGCATTTACTGCCGCCCTTTTTGCCTGTTCGGGAGGAAACGTCCATGTATCTGATCGCCGGACTGGGTAATCCGGGAAAGGAATATCTGAAAACTCTTCACAACATCGGTTTTATGGCAGTGGAACTCCTCGCCGAAAAGTTCGGTGCCGAGTTTGGAAAGAAAGCGTTCAAAGGGCTGATTGCGGAAAAAAAGATTTGCGGAGAAAAAGTCGTCTTTTTAAAACCGCAGACGTATATGAACCTCTCGGGCGAGAGCGTCCGGGAGGCGGTGTCTTTTTATAAGGTGCCGACGTGCAATCTGCTCGTGATCTACGACGATCTCGACTTGCCGATCGGCTCGCTCCGCATCCGTCCTTCCGGTTCGGCGGGAACGCATAACGGGATGCGAAATATCGTAAAGGAACTCGGGACGACCGATTTTCCGCGCATCCGCGTGGGAACGAAACCCGTTTCGACGGAACTCTCCGTCATCGACTACGTCCTTTCCGATATCCGCAGGGAGGACGAGGAAGCCTTTAAGGGGTCGATCGGGAAAGCCGTTCTCGCCGCAGAGGGGTTTCTTCGGGGCGAATCGGTGGAAAAACTGATGTGCGCCTATAACGGCTGAACGGTGGGACGGTCGCTCCGCATCGGAGACGAGGTATTATGCTCGCAGACTATCTGAAATTTGAAAATCTCGGCGACGATTTCGTCAGGATCGCCGAAACCGTCCGCAGCGGGCAATCCTCTGCGGTTTTCGGCGTAACTTTTTCCGAAAAATGTCTGGTGGCGGCGATGCTCGACGCGCCCGTGCTCTATCTCGTCAAAGACGCTCTTTACGGAATGAGGGTCGCCGAAGAAATGAGCGCGATCTGCGGGGAGGAAGTCGTCTTCCTTCCCGCCAAAGACGACGTCCTTTTATATAAGAATGCGTTCGACAAGACCTCTCTCTACCGCAGGATCGAGGCATTGTGCCGCATCGGACGGGGAGCGGGAAAGGTCGTCGCGACTTTCGAGAGTCTCCTCCAACTGTTCCCGCGGCAGATGGAGGTCAGGACGATCGAAAAGGGAAAGTGTTACGACGTTTACAAACTCGCCGACTATCTTTCTTCCGTCGGGTACAGGAGAGAGGAATTTGCCGAAAGCAAGGCGACGTTCGCCTTGCGCGGGGATATTTTCGAGGTCTTTCCCGTCGGGTCGGAAAGGGCGTTCCGCGTCGACTTTTTCGGCGACGAGGCAGAGAATATCCGCAGTTTCGATCCTTTCGATAAGTCCGATAAAAAAGAGGAAACCTCCTTTACCGTACTGCCCGCGACGGACGTCGTCATTCGCGAGGAAGACGTCGGAATCATCAGGACGAAACTCGCGGAGTCCCTCGGAAAATTCAGAACGCTCGTCGTCAGGGACGAAGCGAAAAAGATCGCGGCGGAACTGACGGAAAAACTCGACGCCCGCAATTTCGACGACTCCATGCAGTTTCTCATGCCCGTCGTTCCGACGGTCGGCGGAGATATCTTTTCTTATATGCCCGGGGACACCGTCGTCTGTTACGACGAAAGCAAACTGCTTCGGGAAAATCTCTCCGCCGTGGTCAAGGAACACGTCGAACGCTGTCTCTCCCTCAGCCGGGCGGGCAAGGCGTTCGATTTCACCCTTCTTCAGCAGAGCGACGGAGACCGTCTTCTCGCAAAACTGAACGGAAAGAGGCAGATCGCTTTCCAGAACATTACGACGACGGTTGGCTTTTTCAACCCGCTGAAGACTTTTTCCGTCCGCTGTTCGACGGTTGCCCGCTATTCTCTGAAACCCGAGGACCTCTTTACCGACGTGTCCAACTGGAAATTCGGCGGGTACCGCGTTCTCATTGCCTGCGGAAACGAGAGGCGGGCGGAAAAACTCTGCGAGGACATGGCTTCCCGCGGGATAACCGTCACGAGGACGGACCGGGGACCCCTTTACGCGGGGTCCGTGATCGTCACTTCTTATTTCCTTCCGACGGGGCTCATTCTCCACGGGTCGAAAACGGTTGTGATCGGAACCGGGGATATTTATACCGAACGCCGTGCCGACCGGAAGATCCGCAAGCGGCGGAACGATCTCTTCCAGGCGCCCGAAGTGGGGGATTTTGCCGTGCACGAAGTACACGGTATCGGTTACGTCTCCGGCGTGAAGAGAATTTCCACCCAGGAGGGGACGAAGGATTACGTCGCCGTGCAATATCTCGGCGGGGATATGCTCTACGTCGGGGTCGATCAGATTGAAAAACTGACCAAATACGTCGGCGGAGGGGAAAAACCCACGCTGAACAGGATCGGCGGCAAGGAGTTCGAGCGAGTCAAGGAACGCGCCCGCGCTTCTATCGCCGCCATGACCATCAACCTCAAAAAACTTTATCAGGCGAGAAAGGAAAGCAAGGGGTTCGTCTTTTCTCCCGACAACGAGATGTCGGAGGAATTCGACAGCCGTTTCGAGTTCGAGCCGACGGAAGATCAACTCCGTTCGATCGAGGAGATCAAGGCGGATATGGAAAGCGGGAAGGTGATGGACCGCCTTCTCTGCGGGGACGTCGGTTTCGGCAAGACGGAAGTTGCGTTCCGAGCCGTATTCAAAGCGGTCATGGACGGAAAACAGGCGGCTCTCGTCTGCCCGACGACCATTCTGTGCGAACAGCATTACATGAGCGCCGTCAGACGGTTCGAGGGGTTCGGCGTCCGCATCGCCTCGCTCAACCGTTTCAAGACCTCCGCCGAACAGGAGAGGATCGTGAAGGCGTTGAAAGAAGGGGAGATCGATTTCGTGATCGGAACGCATCGCCTGTTCGCCAAGGACGTCGGTTTCCGCGATCTCGGACTTCTCGTCCTCGACGAAGAGCAGCGTTTCGGTGTGGAACACAAGGAAAAACTCAAACTGCTCAAAAACAACGTGGATACCCTGACCATGACGGCGACGCCCATTCCGAGAACGCTGCATATGTCCTTAGCGGGCATCCGCGACATCAGCACCATTTCCACCCCGCCGAAGGTGAGGATCCCCGTTCAGACGTACGTCGCCGAAGAGAGCGACGCCCTCGTCCGCGACGCCGTTTCCCGCGAACTCGCGCGGGGCGGTCAGGTCCTCATCCTGTACAACCGCGTGGAGACCATCTACCGCTTTGCGGAAAACGTGCGTTCGATCGTCCCCGAAGCCTCTCTCGTCGTCTGTCACGGACAGATGGACAGAAAAACGCTCGAGGACAGCGTGATGCGGTTTTACAGGGAAGAATACAACGTGCTCGTCGCCACGACCATCATCGAAAACGGGATCGACCTTCCCAAAGCCAATACGCTCGTCGTCATCGACAGCGACAAACTCGGGCTTTCCACGCTGTACCAGTTGAAGGGCAGGGTGGGCAGAAGCAACGTGATGGCGCACGCTTATTTTACGTTTAAGGCAGAAAAGGTTCTTGCGGAATCGGCTTATAAACGGCTTTCCGCTCTCATGGAATTCACCGATATGGGGAGCGGATACAAGATCGCCATGCGCGACCTCGAGATCCGCGGCGCGGGGAACGTTCTCGGAAGGGAACAGCACGGGCACATGGACAGGATCGGTTACGAACTCTATTCCAGGCTGCTGCGCGAGAGCCTCGGAGAGGTCACGAAAGACTTCGATACCGAACTCGATATCCTCATGGACGCCTATATTCCCGACGATTATATCGTCGATTCGTCTTCCCGCATGGACTGTTACAAACAGATTGCCGAGATCAAGGACGAAAAGGACGAGAAAAGGATCACGGAGTCTCTGGAAGAAAACTACGGACCCGTGCCCGGGCAGATCGGCAACCTCGTCGCCATCGCGCGGCTCAAGGCGGCGGCAAAGAAAAAGAAGGTCGTCAAAGCCGTCGTTTCGGGAAGGAACGCTTCGCTGACTTTTGCGGGGCTGGACGCGTTGCAGGGCAACGGGATCCTGGATGCGGTTGCGGAATTCAAGGATTTCGCCACGCTGACTTTTGCGGAAAATCCCGTGGTCGTCTTCGCGACGAACGGAGCGTCGCCCGAGGCGACCGTCGCGAGAATGACGGCGTTCCTCCGCTTCGGAGACGGGAAAGAAGGAGAGTCGTGCTGATTTCATCTTTCCCCGCAGGACGTTTTTCCCTTTTGCGGGACGGAAAACCTTCCGTTTGCGAAAAAACGAGAAATTTTTAATCTTTTTCACAAAAAACGGGGTGAAATACCTTGCAATGTTCCGTATAATTTAGTATAATAATTATAATTGCGGAATATAATGTCGAATTATATACGCGAACTCACATTTTCAGGGAGACATCTATGAAAAAG
>CAMAJQ010000079.1 GCA_945835865.1 uncultured Clostridia bacterium | reverse complement strand
CAATCTTCGCCCGGCATTCTTCGGATACTTCCGTCTTACCGATTTCCCCGATCGACCGTTCCACGCCGCCGATCAGGGCGATCTCTTCCTCCCCGAGCGTCTCTGCGCAGCGGGAATTCCCGTCGTGTATCGCCGCAAGATCGAAGGAATACGTATTGATCGTCTCCGTTCCCCCGTAAGCGGAAAAAGAAACGTACGTACGATCCGGATCGCTCACTCCCTGCAGAAAAACGTCTTCCGCCACGTTGAAAGTCTGACCGTTGAAAATGAAATCCCGGCTCCCGTCTTCGTTTTTCCGAAGACGGACGTCGAACGACGACGGGACGGGTCTCGCATCCAACGTTCCGAAAACGGAAAGCGATCCCCACGTCGGACAGGACCATCTCATCACGCCCGTGTAGTCCGCTCGGTTAAAAGCGAAAAACCTCAATGCGGGATCGTACGCGTCGGGCGATTGCATCGAGGAAAACGCGATGCAGATTCCGTCCCCTTTGAAATTTTTGATTTTCAGATGCAAATCGTCCGAGGAAAAACAGACGGAAGACGTCGTACGGATGGTAACGTAAGTGCAATCCGTAAAAGAGACGTGCGTGCCGTTCTCCCCTTCCTCCACTTTCAATCCTTCCCACCAGCCCGCACTCTGAAACGACGAGGGTCGATAATAAAGGGAATCGTCTCTCGCGTCCTCCGCCGAAGCCGTCCCCGCCGCAGGGATGAAGAAAACGGCGGACAATATACAAAACGCCAGGGCGAACGCAGCGGAAACCGCGACGAACGCTTTCTTTTTAAATCCTCTCATTCTTTTTCCTCCCGACCGCGATCAGGGCAAAGGCGAAGACGGCAAATAAAAGCGTCGTATTCTCCGCGATCTCTCCCCCGCAACCTTTTTTCTCTCCTTTGCTTTCCCCCGACTCATCTCGGGGAACGTCGGGCGCACTCGCCGTGATCTCCACGACGGCGTCCCCTTCGACGATGAAAGAATAAATTCCGTCGTCATCCGGTCCGACAGTCTTTCCGTTGATCCTGACGGAGAGAGAATAGTCCCGGAATCCTTCCCGAAGGGAAACGGAAAATTCCGCACGCTGGGAAGAAAAGAAATATCCGTCGGAAGAGGAGGAATATACGGTATATTCCCTGCCTTCGGAAAACGTTACCCGATAACGGTCGACGGTGACGGCTACGCTGTCGCCCGCGGCGCGGTATTCCGTCTCTTTTTCCCTGATATATAACGTTTTACCGACGTATTCGTTCAGTTCGCCGGAATTGCCGATCAACGTCGCAAAATCTTCCCGATCGGACACTTCGTATTTTTTATCGACAAAATAAGTCTTCTTTCCGTGATCTGCCTGAAAGACGGACGGACTCGGCTTATTCGGGTTATTCTCCTTTTCGAGCATAGCACCAAAGGTTCCGCTGAGCAGACCTGCGTTGTCCCTCGCCGTAACCGTAACTCTGTACGGAAGAGAAGTCAGCTTGCTCAGAACGACCGTCTTTCTGCTTTCTCCTCCCGTCCCGTCCGGACGGAGATAAAAATCGCTCAACGTTTCCGCCGTGCGGAAAGGCGTAAGAGAATTCTCCTCGTATAAGTTGATGATATAAGAATTTACATAACAATCATCCGTCGCAGTTTCAAAAGAAACCGATATCGTATCCTTTCCGAGAGAAAACGCGCGGACCTCGGGATCCCCTTCGAAATACGGATTGCGGGCCAGCGTCGTTCTCCTTTCCGGAGGATAGGATAACAGATGGGTTTTATCCTCCTTCGGCGCGGAAAGGATCCAGGGGTCTCCGATCTCCTCCCCTTTCGCAAAGTCGATCCTCTCGATTCTGACGTTTCCTTTTCCGTCGACTTCGATCATCGTTCCGACGGAAAGATCGTAACTGCCGTCGATCACGCCTCCGCCGAGAGATTCGAGGTAGGTCCTGTCCTCAAAGGCGGTATACGCCACCGATCCGAGGTTGACCGTCGTAAAATCCGTCTGCATCACGGCGAGATCGTCGTAAAGGCTCGCGTGGCTGTGTCCCGTCAGCATGACGACCTGGGGATAGTTCTCCAGAATCCCGCGGATATTATCGACGGGAGAACAGGCGTTGACCGTCCCTTTCAGCGAAACGTGTGAGAGGAGAAAGATATATTCCCCCCGATAGGACGGATCGGAAACGATTACGTTCAGCGTTTCCGCCAGCCAGTCCGCCGTCCCGGCAGAAAAGGTTTCCGTTGAATAATCGGCTTCTACAGCCAGAAAATGATATCCGCTGATGATCGCGTGCCTGTTCGCCGTCCGCCTCGCGAGATCGCGGTCGAGGTCCCTGCGGTAATACCTCTCTCCCAGCGCTTCGTAAAAAAGAGAAGCGTGCGAACCGTTGCTGCTGTCGTGATTGCCGAGACAGAAAAACACGTCTGCGTCTTCCGGGATATTTTCGTCGTAATCCCTTCTGATCAACGGAAGTTCGTTCGTCGTTCCGTCGTAATAGGTGCGGTCGGTCAGGTCTCCCGCAAAGACGACGGCGTCCATCTTCTTCCCCTTCCATCCCGCAAGGACGGAAAAGGCGTTTGCCGTATTGTGATTGTGCAGGTCGGAGATCGCGCCGAAACGGAAAATCACGTCCTTCTCGTCAAACTCTCCCTTCACCGGTCCGTCTTTCAGAAGAAACGCTCTCTTCTTTTCCCGAAGAACGGAATAGTTGAACACTTCCGCCTTTTCGCCGTCCGATAGTTTTTCATACCCGGCTTCGCACTCCTCTATGATCGGACCGCTGTCCTCTCCGATTTCGCCGATCGACGCGATTTTGTCGATCACGCCGGCAGCGGCTTCGCTTACCGTCAGCGTCCGGTAGATCTCCACGTCGTCAAGAGAATAATCTCCGCAATCGGTGGAATAAAAAATAATATCGACCGAAGAGAGTTTCGCCCCCGGAGAAACGGACCAATCCTGCGAAACGGCGGAAGACATATCCGGTCTTCTCCAGCGGACGCGGAGGACGTCTCCTTCTATGACCGCGCGTATCTCTCCTTTTACTTCCGTCCACTCGGTTTTCATCAGAAGCCCGTTTACGAGATTGACCGTAACGTAGTCGCCCGTGTAATTGATCGCCAGCGCGAGATACAACCTGCCCGACCGTGCCGCACGGACGGAAAAACGGAAGTCCGTCCACTCGTCGACGGGCAATTCGTTCTGCGCCGTGCCGAAACCGATATTCGTCTGCATGCGCGTCTGCCCGGAAGTGTTTCTGACGAGGTTTACCGCCTTGTTTTCCTCCCCCGCCACCGAAAGGGTCGTTCCTTCGCCCGCATACCAGGGCGAAAAACTTCCGTCCTGAAAGTCCGTTCTTAAAACGACGCTTTTATATTCCTTTTCTCCTTCGGCAAACGCCTTCGTTCCGACGGGGAAAAACAATACAAACGCGAGGAAAAACGAACAGACGGCTGCGAAAACGCGACGCGTTCTCTTAACGATTTTCATCTTTTCTCTCCTTTTTTCTCACGAAAAATCCGATTCCCGCAAGAATGCCAAGCAGGGGGAAACCCGACAGCAAATCCGAACCGCACCCCTTTTTGCATCCTTTTTTCGTATTTCCGTCAGAACCGCCCGAACTTTCCGCGCCCGGGTCTCCGCTCAGGAAATCGAAAGAACCGAGTTTTGTCACGACGAGTTCGTTCCTGTCCGCATTTTCCACGCTCATCGCGCTGATCGTCAGATAACAGCCGTCCGTATAGAGAGACGCGTCCAGCCCCTCGATGTCCATTTCGTATCCGTTCACCGAAATAAAAAGAACGTTTCCGTTTTTCCCGAGGCGGACGACGTATCTCCCCATTTCGGGATCCGGATCGGCAGGATCGAAAAAGCCCGTGTCCTGAACGGTAATATACGCCGCGTCGTACAGCGGCAGTTCGGTTTTTCCGTTGACGGGTTTGATCTCGATGGAAGTTCCCGAAAACCAGAAATCCACTCTCACCCCGTCTTCTTCGCCGAACGTCCCCGTATTCTTTGCGGGATAAAACCCGATATGCAGATGGTTTGCTCCGAGTTTTCTCAGCGCATAGACGACGTTGAAAGTGATCTCGGCGTCCTTTCCGACCTCTAACTTTTGGTTGAATCCAAGCGTCTCGTGATATTTTCCGTCTCCGCTGACGTATAAACCGTTTTCCGTCAGCGACGCATTCCAACTCTTCCCCTCTCTCCAGAGAGAAGAGAATACGGACCCTTCAATCGCGGAAGAAAGAGCCGCCGCCCTTTCGTCCAGCGATGCGATTTTCTCTGCAGGCACGCAGGAAAGCCCGTGCTTTGCCTTGAAAACCGTCCACTCCGAAGAAATTCCGCGGATGGCGTCGTAATCGTCAAGGCTCGCCGCCTTGCCGTCTTTCAGTCCTTTTTCAAACGAAGATATGAAAGAGTCTGCATAATCGTAAATAAAAGCCGGGTAGTTCTCTTCGGTGCGGCATTCTTCCATCCAACCGAGAAGAGCGGCTTTCTGACCGTCTGAAAGTGACTCTATAACCTCTTCATCAATATTTTCATACGCTTTTTTCGCGTCTCGCACCACAATGGCGTTTTCGCCGTTATATTGTCCGAGCAGCTCTTTGAATTTCCCGATAAACGCTTTCTGCTCTTCAAAATCCCGCTTCCCGTTATAGACGGCGAGCCTGCTCTCCGTCTCCGCAAGCCGTTCGGAAAATTCCTCTCCGCACACCGAGGCGATAAAGTTTTTCCATTCTTCTTTTTCAAAAACGTTGAACCCGTTGACCGCTTCGATCTCCTCTGCCGTCGGGTCTTCGCTCAACCCGTCCAAGGCAGAATTCAGACGTCCGAGGGCGGATTCCGCCACCTCTTTCTCCCACGCGCGGGCGGTTTTGCCGTTAACGCTTCCGACCGTATAAACGCAATCTCCGCTTTTCACCGTTTCCATGTAATAAGCGGATAAAGAAAAGTAACCTTTATATCCCGATTTTTCATAGGTCTCATCAAAGATATCCTTTAGTCCGACGACCGTTTCGGACGTTTCCCCGGAAGAAACGGTGACCGAACAATCCTCTTCCCCGTAAGCAAATTCGATTTTTACCTTTTTATCCGCGGGAAAAACAATGCAGAGTTCTTTTGCGAAAAAAGTACGGGACCCCGCCTGGTCATACACTGCGAGAGTGAATGCCGTCTGCGCGTCCTTCCTGAGAAGAACGTTCACGCCGTTCCCTTCCCCCGCCCCGATGGTACCTGCAGGCATCGTCTGCAGGGAAAAAACCGTGCTCATTTTCAAAGGGACGTCGATGGCGATCTCGGTGGAAAAACTCCTTACGTCAAGGAGTTGGCTTTCTC
>CAMAJQ010000078.1 GCA_945835865.1 uncultured Clostridia bacterium | reverse complement strand
CGCAGTCCAAACTTTTTCTGCGGTTAGCGCTGCCACTCAAACGCTCGCCGACGGAGTTGAGCCGGCATCTTTTACGATCGACAATTCGGAAAAAGAAGTAAAAGAACAGACAGAAAGATTCAACGAATATTTTACGGCGCTCGACAGTTTTCTCGGAGATGATATCGTTTCTACTACCACAGAACCAAATACGGACGAGAACTACGAGTACGAAACGAAAATGACGATAAACGGAAAAGACTTTAACGGCGAATCGGTAAAGTATACCATGTATTATACCGAAACACTCGTAAAAGCGGATGCTGACGACGAGGGAGCAGAAGCGGACTCTGACGGCGAGGATGAAGAGACGGAAAGCGAATATCAACTCGTCGGCGTAATGGTAATCGACGGCGTGGATTATTATCTCGAAGGCGAACGTTCGGAAGAAACCGAAAAGGACGAGTCGGAAACAGAATTGAAAATTCGCGCTTACGCAGATAAAACGGATAAGACTTCTTACATTCAGATGGAACAGGAGTATTCCGTTGAAGACGGAGAAACGGAAACCGAATACGTATATTCTATTTATGTGAACGGCGAATTGTCAGAACAAACCGCAGTCGAATTCGAAACCGAAAGCAAAAACGGTAAAGTTGAAACCAAGTACGAACTTGAATTCAGAAGCGGCTCGTCAAAAGGCAAATACGTTGTGGAACGCGAGGTAAAAGACAATAAGATTTCAATGAAAGTACACTACAATATCGACGGAAAAACGGGTGTATTCCATATCCGTGAAGTCATAGATGGAAACGGTCACAAGCAATACGAGTATGCCTTTAGTGATAATGAAACAATCGTTTTCTAAAAAACGGTTGCTAATCGTCAACTGATCTCTCTTCTTTTGCGCACTTGTACGTAGAATAAACAAAGTCGAACAGACGCCGACCGCAACGGTAAGCAGTAAAATACGCGGATAAAGTGCTTTGAGCCTGCCATATCACTTTGTTCCCATATTAATTCCGACGATCGGCTGACACCCTGCGACGATGTTGTAGAGCGCGCTGACGAGCAGAGAAAGCACGCAGGGAATACAAAACCGTACCATCAGGAGGGATATTCTCTCTTTTCCGAAATAATCCGTTTCTCGTTTCTTTTCCATCATAACCTCCGGAATCGTCATTCGTCTTGTTCGGAGGAAAGATCGTCTGAAACCTGCGGAGAACGGAAAACGGGCGTAGAATTTCGTCAAAATTCTACGCCCGTACTTGCTGTTCAACGCCGATTATTTTAACACTTTTACGGAATTTTGTCAAACGTTTCCGTCTTTTTGCGATCAGATTTTTTTCGCGGAAACGCATCTTCCTCCCGTTTCCGCCAGAATATCATTTCCGATCAGATAATACGCTGTGAAGCACTCCGACGAGGTCATCCATCCTGATCGGTTTGGAGATAAACCCGTTCATGCCGCATTCCTCGGCATTCCGACGGTCTTCGTCAAAGGCATTCGCCGTCATAGCGACGATGGGTACGGACGCCAGCGCGGGATCTTCCAGCGCCCTGATGCAAACGCTCGCTTCATAGCCGTCCATGATCGGCATCTGAATATCCATGAGCACGAAGTCGTAATCGCCCGGCTTGCACGCAGAGATCTTCTCCACCGCCTCCTTGCCGTTTTCCGCAACGTCTACGATAAACCCGTATCCGTTCAGTATCTCAAATGCGATCTCACGGTTCAGTTCGTTGTCCTCCACGAGCAACAACCGTTTCCCCTTGAAGGAATCGGTCTTCTCCGAAGCGGGAAGGAAGATTTTTTCCTCCGCCTTCCGATGCCCCAGCGCAGTCAGAAGAGACTCGCGCAGATCAGACATAAACAAAGGCTTGGAGCAAAACGCGGTCACTCCTGCGGCTCTTGCCTCTTCTTCGATATCCGACCAGTCGTACGCAGTGAGAATGATGATGGGCGTATTGTCCCCGATCGCGCGGATTTGTCTCGTAACCTCGATGCCGTTCATATCCGGCAGACGCCAGTCGATGATATAGGCGTAAAATGCGTCGGCCATTTCAAGCGACTGTTTTGCACGGAGTACCGCTTCCTTGCCGGAGAGAGTCCACTCCGAACGCATTCCTACCTGTACCAACATTTTGGTCACGCTGTCACAGGTGTTGAAGTCGTCGTCGACGACGAGCGCTTTTAATCCTTCCAGTTCCTTGATCTCCTGAACGTTTCGGCGCTCGGTCTGCAAGCGCAGCGTGAGACGGATCACAAATTCCGTTCCTTTTCCCTGTTCCGTATGCACCTCGATCTCGCCGCCCATCATATCGATGATGTTTTTGGTGATCGACATGCCGAGTCCCGTGCCCTGGATCCCGGTGACCGTTGAGGTGCGCTCGCGTTCAAACGGTTCGAAAATCCGTTCGGCGAATTCCGGGCTCATACCGATGCCCGTGTCCTTTACCCGGATCTCGTACTTTCCCTTTCCTTCGGGCGCGTTGGGCAACTGAGAGATGCGGACCGACACCGTTCCGCCGGGAGAAGTGAATTTAACGGCGTTCGAAAGCAAATTCAGAAGCACCTGATTGATCCGGACCTTATCGCAGAATACTTCCTCGTCGGTCACGTCCATCACGTCCATATAAAGATCAATCTGTTTCGCGTGTATCTGTCCGCCGATAATGGTTTTGATATCGTGAAGCATATCGGACAAGTTCGCTTCGGTTTCCTGAAGGTGTAATTTCCCGCTTTCGATCCGGCTCATATCGAGAATATCGTTGATCAGAGAAAGCAGATGATTGCTCGACGATAATATTTTCGACAGATAATTCGTCACTTTTTCCGGATACTCCGCATTCGCCGCCGCCAGGGTCGCAAAGCCGATGATGGCGTTCATAGGAGTTCGGATATCGTGCGACATATTGCTCAGGAAGGTACTCTTTGCACGGTTTGCATTCTGCGCGACGTTGACGGCGTCTTCGAGCGCCTGATTGATTTCTTTTTCCTTGGTCCTGTCAGACAAAACGACGATATACTTTTTTACGCCCCGGATATCTCTGCACAGGGCGGTAACGTGAAACCAGCGTTCCGCTTCGGTTTTCTGATGAACGTATTCCCGATCCCATTCCTGTTGCTCGCCCGGCTGAATATCCGCAAGCTGATCCAGCACCAGAACCGTTTGCCTGTCCTTGACCAGACGATCGACCGCATGGATATTTTCACGCGCCTCACTTTCCGGGATCCCGACCAACTTTTCAATATTCGGACTGACGTAGTCCACGCGGAGGTCGTCTGAATTGAGCATGACGAAGATATCGTCGACGTTGTTGGAAAGGACGGAGAACAATTCATCTCTGTACTGAAGTTCTTTATCTTTTTCCGATAAATTACGGCGGTAACGCCAAAGGACGTACACGGCGAACGCCGCGATGAAGATGATGGCGATACACGATACGATAAGGGTGGAGAACAGTTGTAAGTTCTGCATACTCTCGTTTACCGCCGCGGAAGGAACGACGCCCAGCAACATCCAATCTTCGTACGCCATAGGCTGATAGACGAGATAATGCCTGACCCCTTTGATGCTGACGGTGGTCACCCCAGATTTGCCCTGCTTGAAATCGGCTTGAAGCGCCTCTACGTCATTTTCCCGGAAGTCGGAATGGTATCTCAGCGTTGCCAGAAAGTTATACGTTTCGGGGAAAGATTCCGGGGAGTTATCCACCAGCACTTTTCCGTCGCTGCGCACAACGAAACTTCCCGCCGCTCCGCCGTACGCATGATGACGCAAAGCTTGAACGAGGTCCTCGTTATCAAAACTGACCGCTATCGCCCGGAAGGCGAATGGGACGACGTCACGGTTTTGCTGCGCAACCGAGAAAGTGCCCTGCGCAGGAACGGCGAACAGTATGATTTCAGGCTTTCCGGGGACGACCGAATAGATGACTACGTCCTCTCCCCCCACGATAAGCGATTCCAACTTGTCTTTCAGGTCGATGTAGCCGTATTTACCGTCTACGGTGATATAATTCCCGTCGCCGTTGATGAAATAAAAGTCGGTAAACTTACCCTCCTGTTGCAGTTTCGTAACGTATTGCGACTTTTTTTCATCGTCCTCCGTTTCGCGGAGATAGGGCTCCCAGGAATGCAGCGAACTCCACGTGTTATCCATGAGAGTGCTGAACGATTGATTCGTCTGTTGATAGATTTCGTTAAGATGGGAGGAACTTTCGTTAAAAATCGTTCTGTTTACCGAATCGAAGTAAAAGTGTAATACGATCATCACACCCAGCACGAACAGAACGGCTGTGACGATGGGTATTATTCTTTTTTTTCCCTTCATAACGAGCGTCCTCCTTTTCAAATTTTCAGTGTATTATCCGTGTTTCGATCTTTTTATTCGGATATGGTGACGTATTGTTCGGGTGCCGAAAGTTGTCCCGTGACCTCGAGACATCTCAACAGGATATCGACGTTTTTCCCGGACAGCATAGAACGCTTTTCCTTTAAATCCTGCGGGATGGGGCAGTTGCAGAAAGCAGGATCGGTGATATAAGAGTCGTCGCTCAAAATCATCACCTTATAGACGGTTTCTTCCTCGATAGGCTGACCGTTCACCGTAACCTTCAACAGGGTGAATCTGCCGCCTCCGTTGTCCTTGACGGTATACTCCATGCCGCGCGTTACAGGTAAAACGTAGTAGTTGCGCACGGGATTGGATCCGTCTTCCTTGACGTTGACGAGCCACTCCATATAACGGATGATCTCCGCCCCGGTATACTCCGCCGTATAACCGCCCGTCTTGGTGGTGAGCAGCCAGGTCAACTGTTGCATGGTATAGTCGCCTGCAAATACGGGCGCGCTGATCAAGGGGGAATAGCCGATGGAAATATCGCACTCCGTCCCCAGGCGCATCGTATTCATGACCGAAGACGCCGCAGGTATGCCGTGTTCGCCGAATGCGGAGGAATACCCCTCTTCCTGGGTCAGCACGACGGCGGGTTCGCTCTGCGAGACCGTCTTCAGCAGCGTATTGAATTCCACGTATGCGTCAGCCGCGCCGTAGGTGCTGCCGTTATAGCCCACTTCGCCGTTCAGCATTTTTCTTGCAACGGTTTTGGAGATGGAGAAAAACTCGGTGGACGCAAGGCGCATATAGAGGCGATTGCCCTCTATGCAGTCCATGATCCTCTCAAACGGTTTGCCGAACTCGAAATTGAACGTCTGGCTGTAAGTAAGCACGGAGGCGCCGGAGGAGAGCAAAGTCTGCCCCTCCTGGCTGAAAATCGCGTCGATCACGCGGAGGACCGCATTCTTTTTTACAGGGTCCTCTCCCACGTGCTTGGCTACCGCAAGCTGACACATCGGATAGGTAAGCACCCAGTT
>CAMAJQ010000077.1 GCA_945835865.1 uncultured Clostridia bacterium | reverse complement strand
TGCGCGCCATGGCGAGGGCTTACGGCGTGACCGAAGATCTCAAACCCCTTGCCGACGAACTCGGCAGCGATTCCGGTTATCTTCTCGACGGCGGTTTCGCCAGGCTGACGGGACGGGGGGATCGGGTGGAAGCGCTCGGCAGTCTGCCGACCTGTTCCATTCTTCTTCTGTTCGCGAAAGAAGGGGTTTCCACTCCCGAGTGTTTCCGCCGGTACGACGAACTCAGTCCGCGCGGCAAAGAGGAAATCCGGAGCGACGAACTCGTACGGCTGCTCCTGGAAGAAGATCTGATCGGGGCGGGCAGAGAACGGGAAAACGCGTTGACGGAAGCCGCCGTTTCTCTCAATCCCGAGGTAGGGGGAAACATGGAAAAGCTCGCCGCGCTCTCTCCTCCTTTCTACGGCATGAGCGGGAGCGGCGGAACGACTTTCGCCCTTTTCGGACACGACGAACTCGCACGGTGGGCGGCGGACAAGCTCCGGAAAGACGGGCTCGACTGTCTGGTCTGCAGGACGATAGATCCTTCGGGAAAAAGAAGAAAGTAAAAGGAGACGAACGCATGGAAAAGGGATTCGGTTATCGGGTCGGCAGAGCGACCGTCGCTCTACGGGACGACGGGTATTATTTCTGGGACAGTTCCGTCGTACGGGCAAAGGGAAAATATCATCTGTTTTGTTCCCGTTGGAAAAAGGAATACGGTTTCGGGTGGAACTGGCTGTTCAACAGCGAGATCGTACGCTGCGTTTCGGACAAGCCGGAAGGACCTTACGCGTTTGCAAACGTCGTTCTTCCCCGTCGGGGCAGAGAGTATTTCGACGGCATGAACACGCATAACGCCTGCATCAGGGAATACGGCGGCAGATTTTACCTCTATTATATGGGTACGACCTACGGAGGCGCCGTTCCGACGAGCGCGTCGGATATCTCTCTCGCATACGCGGAAGAAACCTGGAACAGAAAGCGGATCGGCCTGGCGGTCGCCGACGATATCGAAGGGGAATTCGTCCGTCGCGACCTTCCTTTGCTCGAGCCTCGGGATTGCCGCTTCTGGGACTGTACGGCGACGACGAACCCTTCCGTCGCTATCCTTCCGGACGGGAAAACGTATATGATCTACAAATCGAGGAGGGCGGCGGGGGAGACTCTCCGGCTGGGCGTCGCCGTTGCGGATAAGCCGGACGGGGAGTTCAGACGGCTGACGGACGACCCTCTCTTCGATTTCGCAGACGGGAATATGCACGTGGAAGACCCCTTTCTCTGGTACGACGAAGAGAGGAAAAAATTCTGTCTGATCGCCAAAGACGACCCGAAGAACGGTTCGCATGGCGTAACGGGCGAATGGGGAAGCGGGTTCTATGCCGAAAGCGACGACTGCATCCGTTTCAGAATCGGGAAAAACCCGAAGGTGTATTCGCGGACTCTGCAGTGGGCGGACGGAAGAATGACGACGCAGGGCAATCTGGAACGGCCTTCTCTTTTGTTCGAGGGGGGAAGACCTTCCCTTCTCTTCTGCGCGGGGGGAGTTTCAGAGCGCCCGTACGATTTTACGGAAAACACTTTCGTTGTATGTATGGATCTTGAAAAAACCGACTGAAATTCCGCTTTTGAATAATCTGCCCGGAAAGGGCGCCGACGAGGGGAAGAATCCCCGCTTGCCGGCGCCCTTTCCGTTTCCGCGCTTTTCCCTCTCTTCCGCGACAAGACGGCGGAATCGCCCGCGGGCGTATAGTTTCACAAAAACCGGTCGATAATCTTCTCCGGAAGAAAACGGCGCCCCGCGGCAGACCGTCCGCAAAAAAAGAAGACGGGCGCGGAAGGAGAGGAAAGGATGAAAAAAAGAAAAAGCGGAATTTGCATAAGTTTGGCGATTATCGTCATAATACTGATGACAATCGCTTGCGGAGCGGGATGCGAACGTCCCGTGAAGACGGAGGCCTATCTGCGGATACACGTCAGGGCGAATTCAAACGGCGAAGAAGATCAGGCGGTCAAATACCGCGTCAGAGACGCCGTCGTGAATTATCTGACCCCTTTCGTGGCGGAATGTCTTTCCAAAGAGGAAGCCGTCGGCATGATAGAGAGCAAGGCGCGCACGCTCGAAGGGATCGCGGACGCCGTTCTCAGGCAATGGGGGTTTTCTTATACGGCCTCCGTTGCCGTCAGACGGGAGAAGTTTCCCACGAGGACGTACGACCGTGAGACCCTTCCCGCCGGGTATTACGACGCCGTGATCGTCGGGCTCGGAGAGGCGAAGGGGGATAACTGGTGGTGCGTCGTCTATCCGCCTCTCTGCTTTTTGTCGGAAAGCCCCGTCGAATACCGCTCGAAGATTGCAGACATAATCGATCGGTTCAGAAAAAAGAAATAGTCTCCGTGCGCCCGTTGTAAAAGCCGTGCTTTTGCCCGTGGAATACGGAGCGTTTCAAGGAGGTAACATGAACAACAGAATCATCAGATCGGTTGCGACCTTTCTGTTCGTCGTCGCGGCGGTCACGGCGACTTCCTTTGCCGTCGGAAACGGCGGGAAGCACGAAGGAGCCTTTACGGTTTCCGACGAACTCGCCGTCGAGACCCTCGTATTGAAACAGGGCAGCACGGGCGCAACGGTAAAGCAAATTCAGCAGAAACTGAAAAACTGGGGATATTATACGGGCGCGGTAGACGGGATCTTCGGCTCGCAGACGAGAAAAGCCGTCGTGTATTTCCAGAGCAAGAACGGACTCGTTGCGGACGGGATCGTCGGGACGAAAACGCTTGACGCTCTCGGTATCGTCGTCACGAACACGCAGCAGACGGCGAATTCCGCCTATTCGAGTTCGGATACCAATCTTCTCGCTCGGCTCATTTACGCCGAAGCGCGCGGAGAGCCCTATACGGGGCAGGTAGCTGTCGGGGCGGTCGTGCTCAACCGGGTAAAGAGTTCCTCTTTCCCCAATACGATCTCCGGGGTCATCTATCAGCCTTACGCGTTCACCTGCGTGCAGGACGGGCAGATCAATCTCGCGCCCGACCAGACCGCGCTCTCGGCGGCAAAGGACGCCATGAACGGATGGGATCCTTCCTACGGCAGTCTCTATTATTACAACCCCGCGGTGGCGACGAGCAAATGGATCTTTTCGAGAAAGACGGTCGTCACCATCGGCGAACACGTATTCGCGTTATAAAGGAGGTAGAATATGGAAGAAAACGGTAAAATGAACGACGAAAAGAACAGCGCCGTCGAAAAGGCGGAAACCGTAGCGAGACGGAACGGAACGAATACGGCTGCGCAGACGGAAAAGATTTCTCCGAAAAAGGTTTCCGCGGAAGGGCGGAAAAAGACTTCCCGCGTAGTTGCGGAAAAGGGAGCAAAGAAGGAAAAGAAGACCGAAAAAGCAAAAAAAGCAGAGAAAAAAGCGGAAAAGAAGGTCAGGCTCGCCGAAATCAGGAAGCAGAAGAAAGAAGCGAAACTGAAGGCGAAACTTGCGAAAAAACAGGCGAAACTCCGCAAAAAGGAAAACCTGAAGAGGCTTGCCGTGGAAAAACGCGAAGAGCGCCGCGCGAGAAAAGCCGCCCTCGCGAACGAGACGAGGGAGGAGCGCGCGAAGAGGAAAGCGTCTGAAAAAGAGGCGAAACTCGAACTGAAACGGCGCAGAGCGGAACAGCGGCACGAACTCAGACGGGCGAAGGCGGAGCACAGAAGAGAGGAAAAGAGGAGAAAAGCCGAACTGCGCGCTCAGGCGAAACGCAACAGGCAGCAAAGGGGAGTGGGTGGATGGATCGCCGCCGTCGTTTCCCTCGGATGTTCGGTTCTCGTGCTCGGTTCGTTGCTGACGCTCGCGGTGTTCACCGACTATATCCGGGTGGGCAGACCCGTCGCAAACGACGTTTCAGGCGAACGCTCTTTTTACGACCTCGTCTCTTACGTGGACAACATCGAGACGAATATGTCCAAATTGCTCGTGTCCTCCGATTCGGAGGGACAGCAAAGAATTCTCGGGGATATCATCGTGCAGAGCAATCTCGCCGACGCGTCTCTCGCGTCTCTTCCCGTGCAGGACGAATCGAAGTTCTATACTTCCAAGTATATCAACCAGGTCGGCGATTACGCTAAATACCTGAATAACCGTCTTATAGACGGGCAGGAACTGACGAACGAGGACTACGAAAAACTCGTCGGACTCTACAACGTGAACGTCAATCTGAAAAACGCCCTCTCCGATCTGTCGGCGAGGATCGACGAAAATTACGACTTCACTCTCCTCTCGGACAACAATGCCAACGACATTCTCATCGCACAGTTCAACGATCTGGAATCGCAGGCGGTAGATTATCCCGAAATGATTTACGACGGAGCGTTTTCCGACGGAGCGGAAGGGGATAAAGTCAGAGGGCTTGACGGAGAGAAAGTGACCGAAAAGGAAGTGAAGGAGAATTTCTCCGGAATATTCGCCGACCGCGCTCCCGGCAAGATCGAGGTGACCGGCAGGACGGAAAACAGCAGCATCGCTTGTTTTAACGTCAGAGCGATGGCAGAGGACGGAACGGAAATCTATGCAAGTTTCTCCGAGACGGGCGGAAAACTCGTCAGTTTTGAAAGTTATCGCGACTGCATGGAAGATAACTTCACCGAAGGGGAATGTCTCGCCGCGGCGGAAGAGTTCCTTCAGCGGAACGGGATCGGAGAGATGAAATGCGTCTGGAAGTATTCCGACGGACAGAGCGTCCGTTTCAACTTCGCTTACACGCAGGACGGGGTGACGGTATATCCCGACCTCGTCAAAATCAACGTCTGCAAGGCAACCTGCGAGGTGACGGGTATGGAAGCGTCCTCTTATTATAAGAACCACGTTGAGAGAACGCTCGGCAAAGCGAAACACACGCTGGGCGAGGCGGCGGAAAAAGTCAACGTCAAGCTCGACGTGACGGAAGAAGGCGTCGCGATCATCCCCGCGGGCAACGGAAAAGAAAGGCTCGCGTACGAGTTCGTAGGCACGTATAACGGCTCCACCTATTACGTCTATATCGACGCGAATACCCTTAAGGAAGCCGATATCTTCAAGGTGGTCGTCACCAACGAAGGGACGCTCCTTCTCTGAATCGGACCATCCGGAGGGCTTTCCGGGAGTGCAAAAGCGCTCCCGGAAAGAGAAAAGGCTTCCCAAAAAAAAGGTGAAAAATCTTTCACAGGATTTCTATCGTCGCGTCAAGCGATTACCATATCGCCGCGTTATAATAGAATCGTAAAAAGGATCACACCATAAGTTTTTTCTTGTTTTATAAATTATTTCTCCAACGTGACGGCGGCTTCCCTCGGGAAACCGCCGTTACGTTTTTTCTGCGTAGCGCCTTCGTTTTACCTCTTTGCGCGTCGGATTTCCCCTTCAGGGGCTCTTTTT
>CAMAJQ010000076.1 GCA_945835865.1 uncultured Clostridia bacterium | reverse complement strand
TATTATAAGTATGTCAACGAATTGTTCCCAAATACAGACACTTTTTTATACGGATAAATATAAGTTTTAAACGGTTCGGAATATTATGGAAAAGTACATTGTAATTTCTCATACGCATTGGGACAGGGAATGGTATATGCCCTTCAGCGTTTTCAGATTCAGACTCGTCGGGATGATAGACCGGCTTCTGAAGATCCTTGGGGAACAGCCGGATTACGTCTTTCACCTGGATTCGCAGACGGTCGTTCTGGAAGATTATCTCGAAATCAGACCGGAGAAAGAGGCTCTTCTGAAAAAATACGTTGCGGAGGGCAGGCTGATCGTCGGTCCGTGGTATCTGCAAAACGATTTTTATCTCTCCGGCGGCGAGACGACGGTCAAGAATCTGCAGAAGGGAATCCGCACGGCGGAGCGTTTCGGCAGGTGTTCCCGCGTGGGGTACGCGCCCGATCAGTTCGGCAATATTTCCCAGATGCCGCAGATCCTGAAGGGTTTTCATATCGATAATTTCATCTTTGCGCGCGGTTACCGCACTTACGACGTCGAAAACGGAGCGCTCCGGCTGAAAAGGACGCCGACGGAATTTATCTGGAGGGGAGCGGACGGAACGGAGTGCGTCGCCGTGTTCATGCGGCTGTGGTATAACAACGCGCAACGGCTGCCCGCGGACGGAGAAAAGGCAAAGCAGTGGCTGGAACTCAACCGTCGGGAATTCACCGGACTCAACGTCTCGCCCTATTTCCTTCTGATGAACGGGGTGGATCATCTCGATCCCCAACCGGACGTCCTCGAGGTCATCGGAAAACTGCGGGAAGAAGGATTCGACGTCGGGCAGTATTCTCTGGACGAATACGTCGCCATGCTGAAGGATTGTCTGAAGGACAAGAGGGAGGAACTGACCGTCTTCGAGGGCGCGCTCGAAAAAGGAGAAGACGGGCAGATGCTGAAGGGCTGTTGGTCTTCCCGCGTCTATCTCAAGCAGCTCAGCGCGGTTGCGCAGGATATGCAGACGGGCATTCTGGAACCTCTGTACGCGTTTCTGGAAAGGAGCGCGGAGGGGATTTATCCGTCCGACCATCTCGAATATATCTGGAAAGAACTTCTGAAAATTTATCCCCACGACAATATCTGCGGCTGTTCCCGCGACGAGACGCACGCCCATATGGAGGACGCGCTTCTCCGCATCGGCGAGATGCAGAGAGATCTTCTCGTCAGGGGAATGGACTTCCTCGCCTGGCATTCCGCGCCGGAAGAAAAGAAAGACCATTATCTCGTCAGCGTGTTCAATCCTTCGGAGGGGGAGTGCGGCGGGATCGTAGAGGAGACCTTCTGCTTCCCCGAGAGCGAAAAAGTAGACCGTTTTGCCATTTTCGACGGGGAAGGTCGTGCCGTTCCCTATCAGATCGACGGAGAACGGGTACGACCCTTCGACGTGTTCAGCCCGATGAATCTGCCCGGCGTGATGACGGTCAGAGAGTACCGCGTCCGCTTCGCGGCGGAAAACGTGGAAGGGTACGGGGCGAAGAATTATCTCGTCGTACCGGGCGAAAGGGGAATTCCTGCCGTCGCCCGCCACGCGGGATGTGAGAACGACGTTTATAAGATCTACTCCGACGGGGGAACGATCTGCCTTCTGAATAAGAAAAACGGCGGGATATTCCGCGATTTTATCGGGATCGAGGAACAGGCGGACCGGGGAGACTCCTATCTGTTCGAGCCGGGCGAAGAAGCCCCGTCGACGTTCCGAGCGGTCGGCTTCACCGTCGTCTGCGACACTCCTCTCGTCAAAAAGGCGAGGGCGGATTTCAAGGTCGTCTGTCCGGAGAGATATCTCTTTGCAGAGAAGAAGAGAAGCGGGCGTAAAACGCTTTGCCGTTGTTCGGTCACCTTTATTCTGAAAGAGGGGAGCGAGATCGTCGAGGCGGAGTACGAATTGGATAACCGGGCGAGAGATCACCGCGTCCGGCTTGCGTTCCGTATCGGGGAGATCGGTCAGGTCGTTTCGGACAGTCCCTTCGATTACGGCGTCCGCCGTCCGGACGACAACTGTCCGCTTTCTCATTCCCGCACCCATCACAACTCCTCTTTCGTCGTCGCGCAGACGGAAAACCGCGGCTTTACCCTGTTTTCCTGCGGGCAGTACGAGTTTGAGAAGGTGGAGGATACCCTTTGCCTGACGCTGGTCCGGGGAACGGGCGTCATTTCGAGAGACACGGGCTCTCTCCGCCCCGTCGGCGGAAAACAGTGGGAAGTCCCCGAAAACCAGTGCCTCAGAAAACTGTCGGGAAGGCTGGCGTTTCTTCCGGAGGCGCTCTCTCCCCATCGTGCGCTGCTCGCCGCCAAGCGTTTCCGCCTGGGGCTTGTGAGCCGGTTCGCCCCGTGCGATCCGCACAAGTTTTCGGGGGGCAGATTCGCGGTGCAGGATTCCGCCCTGCAGGCGCTGTATTATCCGGACGACGAATACGCTTCCGTCTGCGTTGCCCGTTCGGGGGCGTTCCGCGTCGGGGACGATCGGATCGCCGTCACGGCGTTCAAGGAGGCGATGGGCGAAGGTCTTATCGTCCGGATGGTCAACTTCTCCGAGGACGAAGTCCGTACGGATTTCTTCTGCGAAGGAGACGTATATCTGACCAATCTCGCGGAAGACGAATTCGCTTTCCTCGGAAAGGGGAAGGCGGAGTTGAAGTTCGGCAGGAAACAGATCGTTTCCCTCAATATCAGAAATCATTGACGCGCTTATAAAAAATAATATATACTTATTATAATCTAATCATCTGATCGGAACACGTCGACAGACGGAAGGAGAACAAAATATGCCGGTTTGGGATAGTTTGAAAAATACGGTTGCAGAGGAGATCTCTCTGAGAGAACAGCAGGGGTGCTCCGTCGGGGAATTGAGGAAAGAGTTTGAGGCGGCGGGCGAAGACGAGACCGCTCTGCGGGCGGTGTACGGAAAACTGACGGCGCTGAAACCGTCGGCGGATTTCCCGTATATCGAGCCGGACGGATACGAGGAAATCATGAAGGACAGCCGTTTTTCCGATTCCGTTCTGATGGACGGAGATCTTCTGTACGATAAAATGTACGGCGGATGGCTCGGCAGATGCATCGGATGCAACCTCGGAAAACCGCTGGAAAGAGACCCGTTCGTGTGCGGGGACGAAAAACGCCACGGGTGGGAACACGTCAGGAAATATTTCGAGGGGGCGGGCGCTTACCCTATCGACGGCTACGTTCCCGAATTTTCGGAGTATACCAAGGAGTGCGGGAGGGCGATCTCTCATCCGATATGCCGGAACAGCACGCGGGAGAACGTCCGTTTTGCCGACGGCGACGACGACATCCGCTATTCGATCATCGGCATGCTCCTGTTTGAAAAGAAAGGATACGATTTCAGGACGCTGGACGTCGTGACCGAGTGGACCGCCCGTCTGACCGCCCGTCAGATCTGCACGGCGGAAGAGCAGGCGTATATCAATTTCTGTCTTACATTTCCTTCCGTCTGTACGCCCGATTACGAGCAGTTCGACGCAAAACTGCCTGAAATCAGGGAGAAAGATAATCCGTATCGGGAATATCTCGGGGCGCGTATCCGCGTCGACGGCTATTCCATGTGCGCTCCGAATATGCCCGTCGCGGCGACGAAGATGGCGTATCAGGACGCGATCCTCTCTCACGAGAGAAACGGCGTGTACAGCGCGATTTACGCCTCCGCCCTCATCTCCCTTGCGTACGCGGAGAAGGACGTCCGCACTTTGGTCCGTAAGGCGATGACCGCGGTCCCCGCCCGTTCGAGACTGTACGAGGCGATTTCCTACGCCTTCGAGCTCGTGGATCGGTACGACGATTTCTGCGATATCGCCGAGGCGATCTGGCGGAAATACGAAAAATGCTCCTGGATCCATTCCCTCAACAACGACTGTCTCCTGACCGCCGCTCTGCTCTATTCGCAGGGGGATTTTGAAAAGGGGATCACGAACGCCGTGCTCGGCGGGCTCGATACCGATTGTAACGGCGCGACCGTCGGCTGTATCCTCGGCGTGCTCAACGGGGCGGAAAAAATTCCCGAAAAATGGAAGGCGCCCCTGCACGACACCATCGTGACGGAGATGTGCGGGGTCGGAACGATCGCCATTTCGGAATGCGCCGAAAGGTGCTTTGCCGCCGTCTGCGGGAGAAATCCTTCGATCCGAACGGGGAAAGGGTGCAAAAATGACTGAAAAGATCGAAAATATTTCCTTCGACAGAGTCGATCTGAAAGAAGGATTCTGGCAGGAACGGTATCGGACGGTCGCGCAGACGAGCGTTCCCTGCATCCGAAAGCGCTTTGAAGAGACGGGGCGGTTCGACGCCGTCCGCTTCAACCATTATAAGACGAACGGACCCCTCAATTTCGCCTATGACAGCGACGTCGCGAAATTTATCGAGGGCGTCGCGCTGCTCATGCGCAAGGACCGGGAGGCGTTTGCCGAAGAAGAGGCGTTTATCGACGAGCTGGTCGAAAGCATGGAGAAACATCGGCGGGACGACGGCTATCTGAACTCTTATTTCCAGCAGGTGCGCCCGGAGGAGACTTTCCGTCATCGGCTCGATCACGAGTTGTACTGCGCGGGGCATCTGATCGAAGCGGCGATCGAATACAAAAAATCGACGGGAAAGGATAAACTTTACCGCATCGCGCTCGATTACGTCGACTGTATCGAACGGGCTTTCATCACCGATAAGACGGCGGGTTACGTCACCTGCGGGCACGAGGAGATCGAACTCGCCCTGTATAAACTCTACCGCTACGGCGGAAACGCAAAACACCTGGAAATGGCGAAACACTTTCTGTTCGCCCGCGGGCGGCAGAAAGAGGAATATTACGAAAACGTCTATCCCTCCTGCGATCAGTCCGCCGTGGAAGTCTTCGACCTCGAGCGCGCGGAAGGGCACGCGGTCATGGCGAATTACCTGTATATGGCGATGGCGGACGTCGCTTTCGAAACGCAGGACGAGAGGCTTTACGAAGCCTGCCGCCGCGTCTGGAAAGATATCACGGACGGAAAGATGTATATCACGGGCGGGGTCGGCTCTACCTATCTCTGCGAGGCGTTCACCGTTCCTTACGATCTGGACAATCTGCACGCCTATTGCGAGAGTTGCGCCTGCATCGCCTTTCTCATGTTTAACCTCAGGATGCAGAGATTCGGTCTGAACGCCTGCTACGCGGATGTGATCGAGAGGATCCTCTACAACAATCTGCTGTCTTCTTTTTCGGCGGACGGGAAGTCGTTTTTTTACGAGAACCCGCTTGAAACGGATCTGAAAGAGATCGGAAAGGACGTCGTCGTCATGCCCGAAAAGCAGACCCATTTCGCCTCGCCCGAGCGGAAGGAAGTGTTC
>CAMAJQ010000075.1 GCA_945835865.1 uncultured Clostridia bacterium | reverse complement strand
GACGGAATGAAGAACGTCGACGGAACGACCCGTTTCCTCAACTACGGAAACGGATGGTGCGGTATCGTCTACAATACCGACTACGTGGGGGAGGACGAAGTTTTCAATACGACGCAGGAACTCGTCAACTGGACGCTCGAATTCAAACTGAACGGATATAAGGTGAACGGAAACATCGTGGAGCCATGGATTTTCTATAACAATTCCGAAACCAACGGATATTGGAACTACGTTCTTTCCGCATGGGAAGCGCAGTACGACGGAATAGATTACAGAAACGACACGTTGATGACGCTGACCGACGAAAACGGAAATTCTCCTTCTCAGGAAGTTCTGACCCGGAAAGACGGCAGATATCAGGCGGTCAAGGTGCTTCAGAACCTTCTGACGAGCAAGACGACTCATAAAAACTGCGTCACCACCGATTTCACCACGGTGCAGGCGAACTTCATGAACGGCGAGGCTGCGATGACCGTCAACGGAAACTGGCTTCTGAGCGAATCCGCGAAGGACGACGCGATGAAGGAAAAGGCGGGCAAGCTCCGCATGATGAGGACGCCGGTCATCAGTTCCATCGTGGAGACCTTCGAGGGGGCGGACAAAAACATGTCGGACGAAAAACTCTCGGCGATCGTTTCCGCAGTCGACGAAGGGAAAACTTACGCCGAATGCAACGCGGGAAACACGGCTTGCCTGGAAAGCACTTTTATCAGGATCCGGGACGCGCGGAATTATATGTTCAACAACGCCTGCCAGCAGTACGTTTTTATTCCCGTTTATTCTCCCGCGCAGGAGGCGGCGAAAGCGTTTCTGAAACTGTTCTATTCCGATCTCGGGCTTCAGATCTTTACGGACGCCACGGGATTGCCGGGACCCTGTCGCTCTTCTTACGATATTTCTTCGCTCGGAGAATGGGAAAAGACGCAGTTTGCCTTCTGTGAATCGCAGATCGCCGTGACCAGCCCCAAGAGCGCGTCGTCCGTCTTCACGAAGTACAACATGAACGAATTCTGCAATCTGGGCGTTACGCAACCTCTCATCGCTTCCAACGGGGCGGACTACAAGACGGCGGACGATCTCTGGGCGCAGTTGAACGCTCTCGTGAAATTGAACTGGGATGAATGGAGCAAGTAAATGGGAAGAACGAAAAATAAGAAAATAATCGCGTTATCGCTTCTTTTATGTTTCGGTTTCTGCCTGGTTGCGGGAAGGGTTTCCCGCCCCGCCGGGGTGTCGGCGGGCAGCGGCTACGTGACCGTTCTTTCAGGCGAAGAGATTCAAGGCGGGCAGTGCGACGGCGCGTATTATGCAAACGGCAACGTCTCTTTTTCGGGCGATACGGCGATCTTTTCGACGAAAAACGGAGAGACGGCGAAACTTGTCGCCAATACGGCGATCCTCAATTACGGCGACTACGGCGTAGAAGAACTTTTCCGCTTTTCGTCTAAAATCGAGATCGCCGCGCTGAAAAATGCGGAAACGGAGGAGACGGGCACTTTCTCCGTCTGTTTCGGAATGAAAAAACTCGCGGCGACGGTCGGCGCCACGGATTCTTTCGAGCTTCGCTTTACTTACGGTAAAACGGGCAGAGGGGCGGATGCCGTCGCAATCGGCGCTTACGCGTACACGGAGAACGGGACGGAAGAACTCATCCGCCTTGCGACCGTCGTAAACGTCGCGTACAACAATGCGTTTCTCCTGAACCTGGACGTTTCTTCTTCGGGCGAGGTCTCGGTAGGGCTTTACGACTGGGCGAGCGGAACGGCGATCCGGGAATATCCCGCCGTGCAGATCTCCGGCGACGGCAGAGGCTTCGTCGGGTTTTACGGGGCGGGCTACGAGGAAGTTTTCGTATCCCGGACGGAAGTGACCGCTCGCGAATATTTCGTGGCGCAGAACGTCGAGTTTACCGAGACCTTTACGCACGACGGAGTATCCTGTTACAATAAAAACTATTTGTACACGCAGAGCAACGCCAGCCCGTTGACTCCTTCGCGGGTGTACGCGAACGACGGAGCCCTCGCGATCGAAAACGGAACGAGCGTGCAGATCGACACCAAATACGAATATTCCAACTTTGAAATGGAAATGGATATCGTTTATTTCCAGAGACGGGCGGAATTTACCGAAGGTTTTTCTCTTTCGGGGAAAACGGACGCGGAGATCTCTGCCAACGTGGTCAGACCGATCTCCTGCTGGTTCGGGATCGCGTTCGGTATGAGTTCGACCGCACTGCTTGTCGATTCCACTCCCTTATACGCCAAGTACCTTTTGATCGAAGGTGTTCCCTGGGGGCATCAGATCCAAAGGTGGACGGAGTACACGGCTCCGAGATACTGTCTGTACGACAATAACGGCAGTTACAACCTGCTCTCTCTCCAGTCGATGAAGGTCGACTCGGCGGGAGGGAAAGGACTCAACCTCTGGGATCAGAATTACGAAAACGACGAGTCTTTTACCCTGAAATTCACCGTAAACGACGGGGTTGTGGCTCTCTATCTCAAACTGACGGAGGAAGCCGATTACGGTGCGCCCCAGTTTATCTACGATATGGGAAATACTCCTCTCGGTTACGTTCGTATTTTCTCCTGCGGCGCATTCGGCATTCCCGCCGGCGGACCGGGCTACGTAATGGCGCAGAATATGGTGATCGACAACCTGACTTTCCGCAATACGGACGCAAACGCGATCCTTCTTGAAGATCCCGGTTTCCGTTCCAATCTGCGGGAAAAAACGGATGATTACGGTTATAACACGTCGCCCGACGAAGCCGATCTGACTTACGGGTTCACCGTTACCGACGGCGGAAAGAAGGGGTGCGCCTCCTCCGTTTCAGGAGGAGCGGGATTGCTGGCCTGCACGATTGCACTCTGCTTTGTTCCGGCTTTGAAGGGGAGGAAACGAAAATGAAAAAGACGATTTCGATCATAGCCTGTGCGTCGGCGATTTGTCTTGCTGCGTCCGGATTCGGTTGCGGGGAGGAAGCGCGGGTCACGTCTGCGGTCAGATACGCCGATGGAATGTATTATACGGAATCAAAGACTCGTTCGTATTCCGAACCCGCGAGCGTCACCTTCGGTATGCTCGGAGACGACGTCATGCCGATCGGCGGTTTCTACGGACCTTATTCGGCGGGAGGAAGCATGGACGGCAACGATTATCCCGACTATCTTTCCGACCGCGTGTTCGGGCAACTGCGGGACTGCGGACTCAACACTATCGTATATACCATAGACCGCTGGTCGACGGGCGGGACGAACGATAAACTCGTGAAGGGACTCGAACTCGGCGAGAAATACGGGATCGGATATTTTATCGATACCTACGCCGTCATGGAGAGGATCGGTTCGCATACGCAGGACGTCGACCTGACGGGCGAGACGTGGGATTGGCTGGAAGAGCTGATCCGCGAGATCTCCGACAACGGAAACAGAAAGTCGTTTTTCGGTCTGCACGATCAGGACGAACCTTTCACCAAACAATTGGATAATCTGCACGAATTCCGCAAGGCGTTTTATTCTCTGGACGTCGTGAAGGAATGGGGTATTCATACCTGTACGGACGTTCTCGGTTATTGGAACGGGGAGAATAACCTGTACAATACGGACGAAAGCGTAACGTACGACGAGTATATGGAGAGGTATATGGCGACGGAGACTCCGAAATTTCTCTCCGCGACGCAATATCCTTATACTTCGGCGGAGACTTCTTCGTACGACGTCGCGAACAAATTGTACTCGCTGTTATCCGTTTACAGAAAATACAGCCGGCAGTACGACGTGCCCCTGTGGCGGATGATGCAGGCGGGCGGACAGTGGAACGACAATGCGGACTGGATCGATACGGTCGATCCCTACCCCTCCGAAGGGGAGTTGCTGGTCGACGTGAATATGTCCTTGGCGTACGGCGCCAAGGGAATTCAGTATTTCCCTGCGATCCAACCCATTTATTTCGCCCAGGAAACGGGCGGAACGTACGATTTTGCGAACCGCAACGGACTGATCGGCGCGGACGGCAATCTCACCCGTTGGTATTTTTACGCGAAGCGCGCCAACGAACAGATCCGGGCGATCGATCACGTTCTGATGCATGCGGACAACGAAAAGATCCTCGTTCACGGCGAAGACGCGCAGAAATCGGTGTTCGAATACGCGCAGTTTTCCTACGGGGCGGAAAAGGCGGAGAACGGATATTACGAACTGAAATCCGTTTCGGGCGACGATTGCGTGATCGGTTGTTTCAACTATTACGGAAAAACTGCGTTATACGTCGTCAATTTCAGCCCGAAGGAGAAGGCGGACGTCTCCCTTACCTTCGACGGGAACGATTACCTGTACGAGATCACGCAACGCGCCGTTTCGCAGAAGGCGGTCGGAGGTCGGGTATCCCTTCGCCTTGACGCCGGCGAAGGCGCACTGATCGTCCTGAACTGAGCGCAAGACGAGGAGATAAAAGATGAACAGGGATTTCGGTTACGTTGCCCGTTTTGAAAAATTCGGTTTTGGAATGTTCGTCCATTTCGGGCTGTACAGCCTCCTCGCGAAAGGGGAGTGGACCTATCGCTTCGATAACGTTCCCGAGAAAGAATACGAAGCGCTTTCGGGTAGATTCGACGTAAAAAAAGATTTTGCGAAGGAAATTGTCAGCGCGGCGAAAAAGGCGGGGTGCCGATACGTCACGCTGACGACCCGCCACCACGACGGGTTTTCTCTTTACGATACCCGCGGGTTGTCCGATTACGACGTCGTGCATACGCCGACGGGACGGGATCTCGTCCGCGAATTCGTCGACGAGTGCCGTGCGCAGGGGCTGCTTCCTTTTTTCTACCACACCCTTCTCGACTGGCACGACGAACGGTATCGGACGGATTTCAAGGCGTATCTCCGCTATCTGAGGGAGAGTATCGGATTGCTTTGCACCGAATACGGCGAGGTCGGAGGGTTCTGGTTTGACGGAATGTGGGATCGCCCGGAGGACTCGTGGGAGGAAGACGAGTTGTACGCCGTCATCCGCAAGCATCTTCCGAACGCGATGATCATCAATAACACCGGTCTTTCCTTTCAGGGGAAGGTGGGGCACTACGAGTTGGACAGCGTGACGTTTGAAAGAGGAAAACCCGTTTTCGTCGACAATTCCGACCGTCCGCGGGCAGGTGAAATGTGTCAGATCATGAACAACAACTGGGGATATTCCGCCGTCGATATCAGTTTCAAGAGCGTGGAATCCTACCTGACCGATCTGACCGATTGCCGCAAATTCGGCTGCAACTATCTTCTGAACGTCGGTCCGAAAGGAGACGGAAGCCTTTCCGACATTGAAAAGGGAATTTTAGAGCAGATCGGCAAATGGGTTTCCGTATACGGTGAAAGCGTATACGACGTCACCCCTCTTTCGATAGACGGCGAAGATTTCGTTCTCCGCGGGAAGAATTGCG
>CAMAJQ010000074.1 GCA_945835865.1 uncultured Clostridia bacterium | reverse complement strand
GTTTCCGAAGAGGATATCTCGGAAGGGACGGATCTACTCGCCCGTTTTCTCCGGGAATTCGTCTGAAAACGCCGCATAGAAGAGCAAAAAAGAAGGTTTTCCCCTTTCTTTTCCCCGGGCGCAGAAAAAAAGATGAAAAAACGGTAAAAATTATCGGGAAACCCTTGAAAAAGATTTACAAAGAGTATATAATATACGTACAAGAAAAAAGGAGGACCTGTATATGATCAAAATCATTTACGGACCGAAAGGATTCGGCAAAACCAAGATCATTATGGACGATATCAACGAGGCGGCGAAAAAAGCCAAGGGGAACGTCGTTTTCATCACCGATAAGAAGATCTGCTCGGTGGATATCGACCTGAACGTCAGATGTCTGTATACGGAAGAATACGGAGTGAACACGGTGGAAGCCTTCCTCGGATTCGTCAAAGGACTCATAGCGGGCAACAGCGATATAGAATATCTGTTCATCGACGGCATTTTAAGGATCGTGAATACCGATCTTGCCTCTCTCGAAGTTTTCTGCAAGGAACTTGAAAAACTGCACGAGACGGCAGGGCTTCAGGTGGAGATGACGGTCAGCGCGGCGAAGGAAAACCTTCCTCCCTACATGTTGAGTTATCTCGGATAATCCCGGAAATGATTCTCAGAAATTTTACCGTGCCTGACGGCATGAAGGAAAGCGGATGGCAGAATTTGCCTTCCGCTTTTCCGTGTTTTACGGAATACGAACTCTCCTCGCTTGCGGAGAAGTCTTTTGAAGAAAGACTCGCCTTTTTCAAACGGGCGTACGGCGAGGACCAAGACGTCTCCGAAGAAAAGGAATCGGAAACGGTCAGCCTCGGAGAAGGAGTGTTTATCTGCGATATGACGAGGGGAGGAGAGAAGTTCGTCCGCCTGCGGGAAGGAATTTCGGCAAACGTCGTGTGCGCCGTCTTCACCGCATTGTGTGACGCCGGAGCGTACGACGATCCGGATCTTCTCGTCGACCTCGTGGTGCCCAACGACGAAAGCGTGCTGATCTCCGCCGTCTTTGCCATGTTGGGCGGGCTTCCGATCGGAGCGGTGATCACGAACGGCGAGGAAGATTTCGATTGCGAACTCTTCTCGGTTGCCGATATCCGCGGTGAAAACGTCTTGCAATATCTCTACGATTTTTTCGAAGACCTCGGCTACGCGATCGGGGAAGAGGACGGAAAAGGTATTCTCGCCGGGGAGATCGTCTACGACGGCTTCGGCGATACGGACGTCGTTCTGCTCTGTCCTTTCGGCGTGTTCACTTCCCCCGTGTCGTCCTGTCTCGCCTATTGCAAGAAGAAGACGGAAAACGGGAACGAGGCGTGCGCCTATCTCGAAACGGCGCTCGGTCTCACCCGTCCGAAGGAGGAAGAACCCCTCTCGGTCTGCCGCCCCGTTTCTCCCCGCAAAATGAAAGAATTGTGTAAAATGCTCGAAAAAGTCAAACTTTATTGACTTTTCCCTTGATTTTTATTATGATAATTGCATAGAAGGAGTCCGATTCCGTTCGGTCGGCATCGGGAAGAGATATGTTTGGTTACGTAAAACCGGATTTGCCCTATCTGTACCTGAAGGACGACAAGTTATATAAAGCGTTGTATTGCGGGGTATGCAAGAGTATCGGCAAGCATTGCGGGCAGAGGGCGAGGCTTTCGCTGACTTACGATATCGCCTTCCTTTCGGCGTTCGTTCACAATCTGCTCGGACAGGACGTCGAGATCCGCAAGGAGAGATGCGTCGCCCATCCCTTTCTTTCCCGCCCCATGGCGTCGCGGGACGAGATCACCGAGACCATGGCTTGCGTGAACGTGGCGCTCGCCTATTTCAAGACGCAGGACGACGTGCTGGATTCCGGCAAGGGCAGGCTGAAACGGCTTTTCCTCTCTTCGGGGTATAAGGTGGCGAGCGAACGCTATCCGCAGGCGGCGGAGATCATCGGGCGGAACTACGCCGCGCTCCGGGCTCTCGAAAAAGAGGAGGAGAGCAGCGTGGATCGGGTGAGCGAACCTTTTTCCGTGCTGATGAGGGAACTTTCCGATCTCGCATTGAAAGACAAAGCGACGGAAGCGACGGGAGAACTGTTTTACTATCTCGGTAAATGGATCTACCTGATCGACGCCCTCGACGATTACGAAAAGGACGTCTCGAAGGGGGATTACAATCCTTTTTATTACGCTTACGGCAGACAAAAGGATTTCGTCAGTCTGATCGGAAAGGCGGGGAAAGATCTCAACTTCGTGTTCGCCGATCTGTTTTCCGGCATCCGCAACAACCTTTCGCAGTGCGTCTTCTCCTTCAATCACGATCTGATCGATAATATTTTATTGCGGGGATTACCCGAGACGACCCTCGGGATCCTCCGAAAAGGAAATAAAAAATGACGAACGAAAACTACAAAGTGTTGGGGCTTGAGGAAACCTGTTCCGACGAGGAACTCGAGGCGAAATACAGAGAACTGAAAGCCGTCTATTCGGAAGGTCGGTTTCAGGAAGGCGAGGCGGGAAACGAGGCGGCGAAAAAACTGACCGAGTTGGAGACCGCTTACGCCGAGATCCTTTCCGAGCGCAGGGAACGGTCGTTTTCCACGGGTGCGTCCGACGGCTATTACGGGGCGATCGAGGAATGTATCAAAAAGGGCGATCTCGCCGGGGCGCAGCAGAAACTTGACGAGTTCAACGAGAGAAACGCCGAGTGGCACTATCTGCAGTCCGTCGTTTTCTATAAGAAAAAATGGTCGAACGAGAGCAAAAAACAGTTGGAAATCGCCATGCAGATGGACCCCGGCAACGAGAAGTATAAAAATTCCTACGATAAACTCGTCGCGCAGATCAACAGCAATCAGGAAAAGAACTTTTCCACTTATTCGAGCGGAGACGGCAACGGCGCGCCCATTCCTCCCGAAGACAGACAGATGGGAGGTTCGGGCTGTCTCGATTTCTGTTGCCAGATGGCTCTGTGCAATATGCTGCTCAACTGCTGCTGCAACTGCCGTTGAAATGAAGCGGTCTGGCTTAGTCGCGCTTTCGGCGATCGCCGTGGCGTTTTCGGTAATATTGCTTTCTCTGGGGGCTTACGTCCCCGTGCTGGAATATTCGGCGATTTTTATGGCAAGCCTCTGCGTGATGCTCCCCCTTTCCAAAAAAAGCATAAAAGCCGCTTTATTGACTTACGTGGCGACTTCTTTGCTCTCCGCTCTCTTGATCGGCGGCAGGTGGGAGGTGTTGGTGCCGTACGTCGTCTTCTTCGGGCTCCATCCGATCGTGAACCGTTTTCTCGAAGGGAAAAAGGTCAATCGCGTCGTTGCGGTCGTCCTTAAAGACGTATGGTTTGTCGGAACGCTTTTGCTCGTCAATCTGCTCTTCGTCGAGTTTTTTGCCTTCGAGACGGAGTGGGCGCAGAAGTATATCGTGCAGATCCTTGCAATAGGCGGCGCACTGATTTTTATCGTTTACGATTTTCTTGCGTGTCGTTTTCAGCGGGCGATCGATATCATGGTCGCGAGATTAAGGCTGTAAACGGGATCGCTTCCGGCGCCTGAGATTCCGGGCGCTTTTTCATTGCTTGTCTGCCGCCTTCCGTGGCGGGAGACAGAGGGGAGATTTATGCGGAAAAACGAAGAGTACACGGGCACCGTATTACGACTCGGGTGCAACGGGGAAGGAATACTGAAAGAAGGGGACGTCACCGTTTTCCTGCCTTTCGCTCTGCCGGGCGAAAAGGTGAGATACCGTGTTCTGAAGGTGAAGGACAGAGTTGCATACGGCAAACTGAGCGAGACGATAGCGCCGTCGGAAGAACGCGTCCGCCCGCGCTGTAAAACGTACGGAAAATGCGGCGGATGTCAACTGCAGCATTATAAATACAAATGGCAACTCCGCGCGAAGACAAAGACGGTTGCGGATTGCCTTTCCAAAGTGGCGTTTCTCCCGGTGAAGCCGGAACCGACCGTCGCGAGCGATCTCGAGTACGGCTACCGGAACAAATTGCAGATGCCCGTGCGCGTCAAGGAGGACGGGAGCGCGTCAATCGGTTTTTTTGCCGTCAACAGCCATCGGCTGATCGAAACGGACGACTGCGCCATCCAGCCGCCCTGGTGCAAGGACGTGATTGCCGCCCTTGCGGAATATCTTGAAAAATACCGCGTTCCCGCCTACGACGAAGAAAAAGGTACGGGACTCGTCAGACACCTCGTGGTGAGAGAGGTGGAAAGTCACCTGCTCGTTACGGTCGTCGGCAACGGTGACCGCCTGCCCTTTCCGGAAGGGCTCGTCGCTCTGCTCCGCGCCCGTCTTTCCTCTTTTTCCCTTTTCTATAACGTGAACAAGAGGGCGGATAACGTCGTTTTCGGCAAGGAATTCCGTTTGCTGTTCGGCAAGGGAAAGGTAATTGCAAAGGAGTGCGGTCTGTCGTACGCAGTCGGCCCGGAATCCTTCGTGCAGGTCAACGACGGCGTCCGGCGCAGAATTTACCGCGACGTTCTCGCCCGAGCGGAAGCGGACGGAGAGACGACGGTGATCGACGCGTACAGCGGAGCGGGATTTCTCACCGCTCTGTTCGCGTGCAGGTGCAAAAAGGCGATCGGAGTGGAGATCGTGCGCGAGGCTGTGGATTGTGCCGACGAACTCTGCCGCATGAACGGACTGACGGAAAAAATGGTCAATCTGTGTGCCGATTGCGGAGAAGTGCTCGCCGATCTGATCGCGAAAGAACGGGCGGAAAGCCGCAAACTGGTGCTCGTGCTCGATCCTCCTCGTCAGGGAGTCGACGAGCGTATCCTGTCGGCGATCCGGACGAGCCTGCCCGACAAAATCGTCTACGTGTCCTGTTCGCCGCAGACGCTCGCACGCGATCTCGGAATTCTTTTCGGCACGCTCGAACGCACGGAAAAGGGAATTGCGAAAGCGGCATCTCCCTGTGAAAGCCCGTACCGCATCGACTATCTCCGTCCGTACGATATGTTCCCTCAGACCAAACACGTGGAGACGTTGGTTTGCTTGTCCAAAAAATCAGAAAAACATATCAGCATTGACGTTGAATTCGGAGAAAGTGACGGGCAAATATCGCTTAAAAAACTTCAAAAAGAGTTAAACGAGCAAAAACTGAAAAAGAAAACGACTTATAAAGATATTCAAAAGTGGGTGGAAGAAAACTACGGATTTAAGGTACATACGGCTTACATTGCCGAGGTGAAACGTGATTTAGGTTTACCTATGTACGACGCGCCGAACGCGGTAGAAGAATTGAAACGCCCGCGTTCTCACCCGACGACAGAAATGTCGGACGCGATCAAAGCCGCATTAAAACATTTTGAAATAATTTAAAAATAGAAGGAACTCGGATTTATTCTCCGGGTTCTTTTTTATAGAGTATCGGTTTCGATTGAAAAAAGCCGTTAAATAGCGGAGAATAGAATATAAGAACAATCACGGAGAAATTATCATTTCGGCTAAAAGGTAGCGTATCCTTGCGTTAGAAGCG
>CAMAJQ010000073.1 GCA_945835865.1 uncultured Clostridia bacterium | reverse complement strand
CGGAAGGAAGCGGGAAAACGCCCCTCGCCCGGACGGGCTCTTCCCCGACCGATACTCTTTCCGGCATATACATATCCCTTCCGGGAAAAAGGGAGAATAAAAAAGGCCGTGGGGCACAATAATAATCAGGGACCGTCCGCTCCGGCGGAGATCCCGTCGTTCCGAGTCAACTGTCCGGAGGGAGAATTTCAGGAGGGCAAATGCTTCCCGTCCGGTCGGAATATCGATTCTATATACGGAGGTAATAGAACATGAAGAGCAAGAAACTGAAAACTTTGCTTGCGACCGTCCTGACGGGCGCAACCGTCCTTTCCGTCGCGGCCTGCAACGGCGGTGGCGGCGGAAGCGAATCCACGAAAGAAGAAGGCCCCAAGAATTATACCCTCAACGAAACCTTCTCTCTTTCCCCCAAAACCTGGAACCCCCTCGCGTGGGAAGACAATTCCGACTCCATCATCCTCACCTACACGACGATGGGCTTCTACGACGTTCAGCTCAACGCCGACAAAGACGGATACGAATGGGTCTGTGAAATGGCTTCCGCGTTCCCCGTCGACGTGACCGAAGAATACGTCGGACAGTACGGCGTCAAGACGGGAGACACGAGAAAGGCGTGGAAGATCGCTCTGAACCGGAACGCAGTCTGGCAGAACGGCGACAAGATCACTGCAGACGATTACATTTATTCCATGCAGCAGCAACTCGATCCCTACGCGCTCAACCGCCGCTCCGACAGTTATACCACGGGTAACTTCACCATCTACGGTGCGGAAACCTATCTGTATTCCAAGACGGCGATCATCTATTCCGTCGTTTCGACCTATTACGAGACGGTAAAAGAAGCGCTTGCGGCAAACGAAACCGTCTACGTCGACGTATGGGATTTCTGGGGCGCGGAAGGCTATACCGACGCGCAGGGCAACGAATGTCCGCAATACGTCTCCATCACGGACGAAACGAAGTACGACATCCCCGAAGCCTGGGATCCCTCTTATACGGGCAAGAAGGACACCTTCACCGGGAAAGCTCTCTACGAGACCTACTACGGCTCTTATATTGACGAAACCAATATGTACGTCGCGAGAGAGAACACCAATCAGGACGACGACTTCACGCACGTCGGCGTAAAGAAGACGGGCGAATACGAGATCACGATCATCCTCGCGGCGGCGATCGACGACTTCCAGCTCAAATACAACCTTGCGAGCAACTGGTTGGTTCACCGGGCGACTTACGAAGCGAACAAGGTCCAGACGGGCAATCTCGTTTCCTCCCGCTACGGCACCGGTCTCGACAACTATATGGCTTACGGTCCTTATAAACTGACCGAATACAAACTCGACTCCTATTTCGTCCTTGAAAAGAACGAAAAATGGTACGGTTATTCGGACGGAAAACACGAAGGACAGTTCCAGACTTCCAAGATCAACTACACCTTCATGACCGAACAGGCGACCATTCTCGAGTCCTTCCTGCTCGGCAAAGTGGATTCCGTCTCCCTGCTCGGCGAGAACATGGCGACGTACGGCAACAGCGATTATATCGTCCGCGAGCCCGAATCCTACACCTATCAGTTCTTCCTCTGCACCAACCTCAACAAACTGCAAGGCCGCGATACCGATACGGAAAACCACTCCATTCTCTCCCTCCAGAGTTTCCGTAAAGCCTTCTCTTACGCGCTGAACAGAGCGCAGTTCTGCTCGCAGTTCGAACCCGCTTCCACCGCAGGCTTCGGTCTTCTCAACTATCTGTACGTCATCGATCCGGACACGGGCGCCGTCTACAGAGAGACCGAAGAGGCGAAAAAAGTCACCCTGAAACTCAACGACTTCACCGAAGGGGAGAACGGCAGCTGGACCGACCACGCAGGCACCGTTTACCCGACCCTCGAAGACGCTTACGAAGCCGTCACCGGTTACGATCCCGCCTACGCGAAGGAACTTTTCCAGAAGGATTACGACGAAGCGATCCGTAAACACATTCTGACCGCAAACCAGACCGTCGTCATCGACAGAGGCGCGCCGCAGGAAACGGAAAACGGCAAAAACATGATCGCCGCCTTCAACACCATGCTCGCGGAAGCGACGAAAGGAACGAGCCTCGAAGGCAAAGTTTCCATGAAGTACAACACCAAATATTCCACCAACGACGCCTTCTGGTCCGCCGTCAAGGGCGGCGACCTCGACCTCGCGTTCGCAGGTTGGGGCGGATCGGCAATGGATCCGTGGGGCATCGTTTACAGCAGCTATCTCGACACGGCGAACTGCTTCAGCCCCCTGTTCCGCAATGAAGCCGACCAGCTCGACATCACCATCGACGTGGGCGACAGAGAGATCACCGCGAAGATGACCGATTGGGCAAAATGGCTCGCCAACTATCAGAGCGCGGAAGATTATATCTCCGTCAACCTGAGAAACGAACTCGGTCTCCTCGCCGACGCCGACCTCGACCTCAAAGTCAAAGTCCTCGCCGCCGTCGAATACGCCGAACTGAACACCTACAACAACCTGCCCATCTTCTACAGCGTGGCAAACTCTCTGAACTCCGCGAAGATCCGCAACGGTGCCGACACCTATCTCGGACCCATGATCGGCTACGGCGGAATCCGTCACCTGACCTATAACTATACCGACGAGGAATGGACGGCGTTCGTTCAGTCGAACTCCGGCAACCTCGAAAATATTTACAGAGGTTGATCGGACCCCGTAAAGAAAAACTTCTCCGTCTGCCTCCTCAGACGGAATAACACCCCGCCGATCACGGCGGGAAGCGAGAGTTTGCAGGCTTTTCGGCCCGCAAACTCTTTGCGTTCCTTCGGATACCGCGCGCCCGTACGGACGGACGCGCGGCAATCCTTCATCACCCGTAGTTTCCGCCCCGCGAGGGGCGGGAAACCAAGGAGGAATCCACATGATAAAATACGTCGTCAAGCGAATCCTGCTGATGATGCTGACCCTTTTCGTCATCCTTTCGCTCTGCTTCGTCTTCATCAAACTATTGCCCCTTCCGCCCGTCAGCGGAAGCGAAGCGACGGTCAAACTCGTCGAGGCGCGAAGAGAAGCGATGGGCTACTATAAGCCGCTGATCGAACAGTTTTTCCTGTTCTGGAAACGCATTTTCACCCAATTCGACTGGGGCATGGGAGAAAACATGTACCCCGTGCAGGAAGTGACGAAGATCATCGGGGAAAAACTCCCCGCGACCATCGCCGTCAACCTCTATTCCCTGCTCATCAGTATTCCGGTCGGACTGCTGCTCGGCATTTACGCCGCCGTAAGAAAGAACAAATGGCAGGACCACACCATTTCCGTGGTGGTCATGCTTTTCATATCCGTCCCCTCCTTCGTTTACGCCTTTTTAGTGCAGTATCTCCTCTGCTATAAACTGCAGTGGTTTCCCATGGTTGCCGAAAAAGGTCTTTCGCTGACAGACCCGAAGATGATCTGGTCGCTCATGCCCGCCGTCATCTCCCTCGCCTTCGGCACGATCGCTCAACTCACCCGTTACACCCGCGCGGAACTCTCGGAAGTGCTGACGAGCGAATTCATGCTCCTCGCCAGGACGAAGGGGCTGACCCGCCGGCAGGCGACGATGCGCCACGCTCTCCGCAATTCCATGGTACCCATCTTCCCCATGATCCTCGGAGAATTCATCGGCATACTTTCAGGCTCTCTCGTCATCGAATCCATCTTCAACATTCCGGGCATCGGCGCCCTCTACGTGCAATCGGTCAACTCGCTCGACTATAATTTCTTCATGGCGATCTCCGCCTTTTACACGGCGATCGGACTCGCCGCGGGAATCATCATCGATTTAAGTTACGGATTCATCGATCCGCGCATCCGCATGGGGGTGAAGTAATATGAACGAAAACGTATCGAAAAACGTCTTATACGAAGACATCCCCGAATCCTCTTTCGAGTTTGCGAAGAGGGACGGAGCCATCCGGGACAAGAAACTCTCCACCCGTCCCGTCGGCTTTTTCCGCGGAGCGTGGCGGCGTTTTGCCAAGAACAAATCTTCCGTCGTTGGTATGGTCATCATCATTATCCTCGCCCTGTTCTCCGCCTTCGCGCCCGTCATCTCCTCCTATAAGACGACGGACATCAACGGAAACTATCAGAAAGTTCTTCCCAAACTTTCCACCAAAATCAACCTCGGTTTCTGGAACGGGACGAAGAAGACCACCCAGAACAAGGGAACGTACGAATATTACTGCGCCATCGGCGCGGAGAGCGGCCGCTCCCCCGTCGTCAAGACCTATCGGGAATACACCACGACGGTCATCGTCGCCAACCAGGAAAAGACCTCGGTCATGTACGATTTCCGCCTCGACAGTTATTACGCCGTCGGCTATAAATTCCTTGAAATTTCCAAGGACGATTATCTCGCCCTGCAGGCGTATCAGAACGAAACGGGGATCCAGGTAATCTATCCCATGCCGAAGACCTCTCAGCAGGGTACGGGAGACAAGATGTTCGATTCGACGGACGCCAATTACTGGTACGCGACGAACGCGAAGGGGGAAGCCAGGCGCGACGAAAACGGCAACTATATTCCCCTGTATAAAACGACGGGGACGGACGCTTACGAGAGCCTCCGCCTCGCGGGGGATCCGGGCATTCAGAACCCCGAAGCCGAAAACCGTTACCGTTACGGAGAACTCGTTCAGGGCGGTCTGTACCGCGTGCGCGTGTGCTATTACGACTATCATATCTACCTCACGGGCAAAGAGCCCTGCTATATCTTCGGCGCGACGGGAACGGGACAGGATCTGATGGTCCTCATCGCCTCCGGCATGAGATTTTCCCTTCTGCTCGGGCTGTGCGTCGCGGCGATCAACTTCCTCATCGGCGGTATCTACGGCGCGATCGAAGGTTATTACGGAGGAGCGATCGACCTCGTTCTCGAGAGGATCTCCGACATTCTGAGCGGGATCCCCTTCATGGTCGTCGCCATTCTGTTCAACCTACACATTGCCGACAAGACGGGCCCCGTGCTCGCCCTGCTGTTCGCTTTCGTCCTGACGGGCTGGATCGGCATGGCGTCCACCGTGCGTATGCAGTTCTACCGCTATAAAAAACAGGAATACGTTTTAGCGGCGAGAACGCTCGGCGCGAAGGACAGAAGGATCATTCTCAAACACATCTATCCCAACGCCCTCGGCACCCTCGTCACGAGCATGGCTCTTTCCATTCCGAGCATCGTCTTCTCCGAGTCCATGCTCTCTTACCTCGGCATCATCAATCTCGACGATCCCGCGTCGGGTCTGACCTCTCTCGGGACCATACTCGCCAACGGGAAAAGTTCGCTCTCCACCTATCCCCACCTCATTCTCTTCCCCGCGCTCGTCATTTCCCTGCTCATGATCAGTTTCAACCTCTTCGGAAACGGACTGCGCGACGCGTTCAACCCCTCGCTCCGGGGAACGGAGGACTAAGCCATGGAAAGAAAAGAAGTGAAACTTTCGGTCAGAAATCTCAAAATCTCCTTCCGCACGGATAACGGAAAAGTTCAGGC
>CAMAJQ010000072.1 GCA_945835865.1 uncultured Clostridia bacterium | reverse complement strand
AACGAGGAATGTCCGACGTAATCGATCGCGACTTCGGCGCGTGTTCCGTCCGTTCCGCCTTTGCCGTAAACGCAGTTGTATACCGAACCCGCGCTGATAAAGGTGACGGTCGGCGGCAAAGCGCTCTGACGGACTCCGTTTATAAAGACGTATCGGCGGAAATCGTAATAGAGGTCGGAATCGGGATTGTCGAGTCCGGTAGAGGGCGTCTGGAATTTTGCGGCGTCCGTCTCGAAAGTCAGACCGTAATGCGTGCCGTTATCCGCGTCCCTCAGCCCCGCCCCGACGATCTTCGCGGGACGGACGAACTCTTTCGCCTCTTCGGGAGAAAGTTCCGTAAAATAGCGTCGGTCCGCGCTCTCTCCCCAGACCAGCCTGAAATAATAGTCGCGATCCAGAACGTCCGTGATTTCCTCGTATTTCTCGTACGTATTGACAGGCATTCCCGCCTTCAACACGAAGACGTCCGTTCCGTCGTATTTCACGAGATCGCCCGCCGCCGATTGCAGCCACCAGAAATTGAGAGTGAAATGCTCTCCGTCCCCGTTGACCGTATGCGCCGTTCTCGTATCCCCCTCCCCTTTCCGGAAGGTGGAATTGAATTCTCTCTGCGCCGAAACGTAAAATCCGCCTGCCCCCGCAGGAACGACGCTTCTGCCGTTTACCCACAGATATTCTTTGAAATTCAGATAGGCGGACGCCTTGTCGTCGTTATCCAGCCCCGTTCCCGGCTCGCCGAGATAATCGGCGTCCGTCTCCACGACGAGGCCGTAAGCAAGTCCCTCCTCGTAACGGATTGCGTAATCGACGATGGAATTTTTGCCCGAAGCGGCTTCCGCTTTCCGGCTTCCGCCGGCACAGACGAACGCAAGGGCGGACGCAAAGATCGCAAGCGCGGCGAGCGCAACCGCCGCCTTTCTCTTTTTTCGGATGATTTCCATATACACCTCCTCTGGGGGACCTTTTACGCGATTTCCGGATAATATCCCTCTTCCACCCTGTCGCGGTAATCCCCGTAGAGTTTGAAGAAGGTATACGGATCAACGATCTCGAATTGATAATCCGGATATTTGTTCTGAAGCGCTTCAAAACTGTTGAACAGATCGGTCGGCGTGACAAGAATGACCCTGCATACGTGGAACATCGGTCTGCCGAGTTCCGTGACGTCGATGGCGTTCGCCTTCAGAGAACTGCTGTATTCCGCCGCGTCGTCGGTGAGAAGTTTCAGCACGCCCGCCTGATAACAGATGGTTTTTCCGACTTTACCCGGATCTTTTCCGGTAAACACAACGCCGTTATGACGGTAAACCGTTCTGCTTCCGTTCAACACGGCGACGCCCGAAGGATAGAGTTCCGCAAGTCCGTCGTAAATGCGGTTTCTGAGCGCCTTGCTCATGGTATTGAAGTCTTCTCCCGAAAAATACGTACCCATGATATCGATATCGTATTTCCTGTTGTATTCCGCGATCAATTCGACGTAATCCTCGAGGGTGCCGTTCAAGCCTTCCCTGCCGTCTGCCGCGTAATTCGTCCAGTAGTTATATCCGTAGCCGTTGTTTCCACCCACGAAATAATCGTTTTCGGTAGCGTTTTCGTACATATATTGGAAAACGTGCGCCGCCCGCGGCTCGTTGACGGGAATGATCGGCCAGCAAAGAGGATAATCGCCGAGCCTCGGGTCCCGGAACATCGTCGGAATACTCCTGTTGAGCCAGGACGCGGCGTCGTAATCGCCCATGTAGAACATGACGTAGTTTTTATTTTCCAGAACGGCGTTTTCCTTTTCCTTCCTCATTCGCACGGCGTTTTTGTTTTCAAACCGGCAAACGGGTTCGTACAACCGATAGACGGACGAGTTGGCGTATCCGAAACTGTCCGGCGTCCATACGACGTTGTATTTGGTGAAAAATTTACTCGCGATGCCCTCGCCGCCTCCGGGCGATGCCGCGCCCGCCTGAACGTGATCGGAATATTTCAGCGCCCACGGGTTTCCCCCTCCGATTTCGATCGGACCGTCGACCGCCCGCTTATTCTGCGCGGTCAGGATTTCCGCAAGGACTTCCGCGTCCGTTCCGATCTCCTGACCGGGATCGTCGATCGGCGCGATGGAATCGTTGGTCGCAAGGTCGACGAAAAACGCCTTTTCCGCGACGTGATAATCCCTGTGCATGAGGGTGTTTTCCAGGGCTCTGTCCGTCCAGTTGACCACGCCGCCGTGCGCAACCGTTCCGTTGCCGAGTCTCCCTCCGTCCGGATTGAGATTGTTGACCGGAAGGAAACCGTCCGGTCCGACCCACGCGTCGACGTAATTGCTCATCACGTAAGGATTGCACAGATCGGTGAGAATATATTTCTCCATCGCCCAGAGATAAGCGTCGCACTTGGCGCTCCCCGTACTTTCCCTGTTCGTTCCCCAGATCTTTCCGTTACGGTCCCCCGTGAATTTCCCCACGAGATCGAGACGGACGGAAAACTTGTTTTTCAGCGCGTACCAGACGGAATCTCTGTCCGCCGTAAAACGGACGGGCAGCGTGTCGTTGACGCCCGCGTCCGTCTGCGCGACGTTGGAAGTCGCGGGAACGTCGTTATCCCAGAGGACGAGTCCCTTGACGTACGGCTCGAAGATCCGGAGAAGCGTCCCGAGGCTTCTCACCGCGACCTGTCCTTCCGTGCCGGGGAGAAAATTTTTCTCCGAGAGGTAATCGAGCCAGAACAGGTCGGTTTCCCCGTACCCCGTCTGATAAGTTCTCGTATCGAACCGGACGTACAACTGCGGTTCTTCCCGGTTGACGATCCCCTGCAAAGTGGCAAGCAAAGTGCCCAGATCCCATACCGTCTGATAATCCGTACGGTATTTCTGATAAACCTCCCAGAAATCGTACACATATAGTTTGCCCGGCTCGTAGACGATCTCCGCATCCTCCCGGCTCTCCTCGAAAACGAGGGAGACGGGCAGTTCGCCCTCCGACGCGACGTCTTCTCCTTCCGACGCGCTTTCCAGCAGGATACGCTGTACGGCAACGGCGTTCAGACCCGTTCCGTAAACGCGGAAATCGTACCGTCCCGCCCTCAGGACGTCGAAGGTGACGCTGTACGAGGTAAATTCGTCCGTAAGCAGGGATACGCTTCCCAGAATATGCTGATTCGCGATGACCTTGCCGTTTTCGTCCACGCATTGCAGCGCCGCAACGGGATTGTAGAGATTGGTCGCTCCCGTTTTTCCCGCTTCGCCGTAGACGGCGATCTCCGCCGTGAGCCTGTACGTTCCCCGCAGAAGTTTCACCTCTTCCGCCGCCGCGACGACGCCTTCGTTCGCCAGAAAAACGGTGTTGGCGTTATAGTCCTCTACGCCCACTCTCCAGACCCTGTAATCGTCCGCCTCTCCGACTTCGTGCGTGAGGGCGGGATCGTTTCCGCAGTAATCGAATACGACGATCCCCTCTTCGATTTCTCTCCCGTCGTCGACGGTCGTCTTTTTCCCGCAGGAAAACAGACCGAAGGAAAAACAGAAAAGGACGAGGAGGGAAACCACTTTTAACGATATCTTTTTCATTTTACTCCGCCCCCTTTGATTTCAGGCGTTTTTTCAGGATAAAGGCAGACGATAAGGCGATTATCAACCCCGTCGTCTTTTCCGCGCCGATCGCCGACGAGCATCCCCGATATCCTTCCGTTACAATTTCAAGCGTCGCGGATTTCGACGGGTCGGCGACGGCGTACGCGGTGACGGTAGCCTTCCCTTCCCCGACCACACAGACGTTTCCGTCGGCGTCCACGCATACGACGGAAGTATCGTCGGAAACGAAACACACTTCCGCGCCTTCGGCTTCGGACGGCGAAAGCGCAACGTCGACGGTAAATTTTTCTCCGACCTTCGCCGTGATTTTTTTCCGGTCGAACGAGACGGAAGAAGGAATGGCGGAAGCCTCTTTCACGACGACCGTCTTTTCGTATCCGTTTCCGTCGCCGAACAGACTCATCCGGAGAACGGCGGTTCCCGCAGACAGCGCAACTGCCCTTCCGTCCGGACGGATCCCGATTACGCTTTCATCCGAACTCGTAAAGACCGCGAAATCACGGAAGGTGGCGTTTGCGGGCTGGATCTCCGCGGAAAGCCGATACGTTCTTCCTACCCTCATCTCCTCTGGACAATCGAAGACCACGGAGGTCGGTTCGATCAGTTCGACGCGATTATCGACGATGATATCTTCCGTCTGTTCGCTCTCGTACAATTTCAGCCCGTTGATCCCGACGTTCGCCCTTTCTTTGAACTGCAAGTGCTGCTGAAAGAAAAGGAAAGACAGATTGCTCAGATTCGGATTGCCCGTTTTCTTCATGGCGGAGACTTTCACGCGGATCCTGTTCCACCCGGCGGACAATTCGTTCCACAGCGTTCCGTCGATCGGATACATGATATGATTGGTCGACCAGAGCCCGGTGGAAATGGGCTCGCCGAAACCGAAAGACCCTTTCTTCTCATCCTCGTCGGGATTTCCTTCTCCGATAAAATCTCCTTTGTCGAGGATGAGGAGATTGAATTCGAGCACGGTGTTCGAAAGTTCGAAATTCGCGAGGGAAAAATTAGAAAGGCCGCCCGCCGTCTGCCCCGAAAAATTCCCGAAACGGGTGACGGACCCGTCGGAATAGGGTGAGATCATGCTTTTTTCGTCGATATCGAAAGCGCCTTCTTTCAGCGAAGAAACGATATCCGGCGAGACGGTATTGAGAGGGTTGACAGCGATCTCGTCCGAAACGACGACTTTCGCCTTCGCCTTCAGATCTCTGCCTCTCACCGACGCCGTGATCGTACAGCTTCCTTCTCCTACTGCCGTGATCACGCCGTTCTCCACCGTCGCGACGAACTCGTCCGAACTTTCCCAGTCCACCGTTTCGTTTTTTGCGGAGGATTTCGGTTTCAGGGAAGCCTCCAGCTCCGCCGTCCCGCCCGTCCTGATTTTTAAGGAATTCAGGGAGAGCGAAATGCCCTTTGCTGGAAAGACGACCGGTTGAGAGGAGATCAGCACGTTGGCTTTCGTCTGTTCCGTCTCCTTGACGAACACGTCGTGAAGATAGAGATCTTCCAGCATGGGAGCGTACATCTTGAAGGTCATAGAAGAGAGATCGATCGTATCCCAACCTCTTCGGTAAGTCGCTTTGTCCAGGAGGGAAAAGCGGATGGAAATACGGTTCCATCCGTCCGTCCAGGACGCGACGTCCTCCGCCTGAAGCCAATAGCAGAAATATCTTGCGGTGTCGTTATTGTCCTCAATCGTGAACCCGATATTCCCCGGCAGAAAGGGACCGACGGTAAGACTTCCGAGGTCGGAAATATGGATCCACATTTCCAACGTTATCTTATCCTTATCCATTCCTCCCAGTCGGAGAGCGCCGCCGACCGGGCGCCAATCGGGACGGATCAGATGCACGCTCTTTCCCGTCGTCCCGTCCGGAACGACGTCCACAGCCTCCGCGCCTCCCACCGTCGCGTCGTTTTTGACGACGCGCACGGGCTCGGCTTCCGCCCTTACACCGTAAGGTCGGGAAACTCCT
>CAMAJQ010000071.1 GCA_945835865.1 uncultured Clostridia bacterium | reverse complement strand
AGGAAACGGAGTCCTTTGCCAGACGGCGGTCGGCGTGCTGACCTCCGCGTCCACGTACTACGCGCAATACGCGGATTTCCGCGCTTCTCTTCGCGTCCGTTTCGATAGTTTTTCCGGAATCGACAACATGGTGACCTTAGCTCTTCGGGCGAGCGCATCAAAGAGTTATATCGTCTATTTCAGCCGCGCGAGAAACCAGATCGCCATCCGTAAGGACGTCGGCGGCGAGCAGTATCTCGCCACGGCGGGCTTTTCCTGCGAGACCGGCATATGGTACGACGTCTCCGTCTCCTGCACGAGCCGGGGGAAAGGGGTTGCGATCACCCTATGGGTGAACGGGGAAAAAGTCCTGTCCGCCGTCGACGAAACTTCCGTCATTTCCATGGGTGCGTTCCGCTTTTCCTGCTATAACACGAGGGCGTCTTTCGACGACGTCTTCGTTTCGGAGATCACCGGGCAGGGGGAGGAATACCGCGTCTCGCTGATCGGTTCGGACGGCAAAGCGGTGGAAAACGCCCGCGCGCAGGTCTTTGCGGACGGCGTGCCCGTCGGCGAATACTCTTCCGTCGGCGGCGAAGTGAAATTCTTTGCCGGGGCGGACGCCTCCGTCGCGCTGCGGGTGTCGGCGTTCGGGTACCGCCCGACGGGAACCGTCGTCTTAGGCGATTCGCGCACGATCGTCATGGAAAAGACGGCGGATTATATCGCGGACGAATTCGAAAACGCCAACTGGCTGACCGGCGTTTCCGCAGGCTATTCGGTTTCGGACGGAAAACTCGTCCAGTCGGATGGCGCGCGGTCGGGGCAGTCAGCGCGATCTGCCGCGACTCTGACGGGGGATTTCGTCGCAGAGACGACCGTCCGTTATACGGGCGGCAACGCGGGCGCGGGAGACAACGTTTCTCTCTATCTCTATAAAGGAGAAGATTTCGTCCGTATTCAGTATCAGCCCGTATACGGGTTGGTATCGGTGCACAGGCTCAATACGCAGGACGGGCTGGACTGCTACGCGCTCTCCGGGAATCTCGACGGGCTCAAACAGACGGGTGCGGAGATCCTCATCCGCGTGGGCACGAAGGGAAACCGCCTGACCGTCTCCGTCTTTTACGAGGGAAACGCCATCCTTACCGTCGACGAGGAGATCTCTTTCCGCAGCGGGGAGACGACCTTTGCCTTCAGCGCTTACGGGATCACCTTTGAAAGCGAGTATTTCTACCTCTCCGCCGGAGAAAAATCGGCGGTGCGGGTGCTCGGACAAGGCGGCGTTCCCGCCGCAGGCGTCACGGTGACGACGGAAAACGGCGAGAGCGCCGTGACGGACGCAAACGGCGTCGTCCGCCTCTCCTATGCGGAAGGCAACCGTGCCGTGACGGTGAAAAAGGGATCCGAAGTATTGGCACAGAAGACCGTTTCCGGTCTGTACTCCGTCGTCTCCGCAGAGGGTTATTCGACGGGAATTATAGAAAAAACGACTTATACCATAACGTTCCTTTCTTCCGACGGCGAATTTCTCGGAAGGCGGACGGCGGTTTCCGACGAGGCGATTGCGGGAGTGCCCGTGCCTGTCGTCGGCGGGAACCTCGTGCAGACGGGCTGGACGGACGAGAGCGGAAAAACAGTCGACGTGTTCGCCCTCCGCGAGAACGCGACCGTCCGCGCGGCGGTCGGACCGGTCAGACACACCGTCGTCTTCGTCGCAAGGGACGGGAAGAAATACGTTTCGTACGTCGAGCACGGCGAGGAGATCCTCCCGCCGTCGATGGACGCCGTTGTGGGTTACGTTCAGACGGGCTACGACAGCGCGCTCGGCGCGGCGACGAGAGACAGGGCGATCTACGCAACTTACGAACCTGTTCTCTATACCGTGACGTTCCGCACGCCGGACGGTGAAGAGATTGCCCGCTGTGAGGTTCCGTACGGGGGCAACGCTCTTCCGCCCATCGTTCCGGCGCCGGAGGGGTACGTTTTCGTCGGGTTTGACGGCAGCCTCGTCGGCATTACGGAAAACGCCGTCTTCGTCGCGCGGTTTGAAAAACAGAAACACAGGGTCGTCTTCCTCGACTATTACGGCAACACGCTGAAGGAAGAAGAAGTGAAGGACGGAGAAGGGGCGACCGCGCCCGGACTTTCTTCGGACGCCCTGCACGTTTTCAAGGGGTGGGACGTCGCCTTCGACTGCGTGACGGGCTATACGCTCGTGAAGCCTCTCGTCAACGACGCCGATAAGATCGACGTCACCGTCGTGGATACCATAACGGGCAAGACGTCCGTCGTCACGATCGGCAAGACCGCGCCCAACGAGATCGACCCGCCCGCGCACGAGGGCTACGTCTTCGGCGGATGGTATTTCGACGCCGCTTTCCTTGAAAAATGCGATCTTTCTACGGCTGCGTTTGAAAGCAACGTCTATCTGTACGCGAAGTACAACAAAATCGTCTCGCCGTCGGTCGTCTGCGAGGGAGGCTCCGTCGTCGGCTTGCCCGAAACGGTGGAGATCGGCAGGAGTTATTCCTTCACCGTCGCCGCGGACAAGGGAAAAACCGTCGTCCGGGTCGAGATCAACGGCATGGAGATCGCCGCCGAAAACGGGGCGTACGTCTTCACCGCCGAAGGAGATTCCGTGGAGATCGTCGTCTCCTGTCAGAAGAAAAAGGGTTGCGGAGCGTCCGCGGAAAGCGGGCTTGCCATCCTGTTTACGGCATTATGCGCCTTTGCGCTTTGCAGAATAAAATCTACCCATGGAGGGAAAAAAGAATGAAAACGAAGTTCAGAACGATTCTCGCGATGCTCCTCGTGGCACTCGCAGCGTTCGTCGGCGCTTCCTGTGCGGAAACGTCCGGACAGGGCTCTTCGCAGGAGAGCGCGTCTTCCTCGGAAGCGGAGAGCGAAAGCGTTTCTCTTCCGGAAGAGACCGAGACCTTTACGCTGACGGTCGTCGGCGGGACGGGCAGCGGTACGTACGAAAAGGGGACCGAAGTCACCGTTACCGCCGATCAGCCCGAAAGCAAGCGGTTCGTCTGCTGGAAGAAGGACGGAGAGACGGTTGCGGAAACGGAGACCTGGTCCGTCGTCGTCGACGGGAATATCACCCTGACCGCCGAGTTCGTCGATACCGTCGTGCTGACGGTCGTCGGCGGGACGGGCAGCGGAACGTACGATAAAGGCTCGACCGTCGAGATAACGCCCGTCGTCGAAGAGGGCAAATATTTCGTCTGCTGGACGATCGGCGGGGAGACCGTCGCCGACTACGCCGTTTACAGCCTTACGCTCGACGGCGACGTCACGGTCAACGCGGTGTTCGGCAACGTCTACACGGTGACCGTCGAAGGCGGCGCCGGCAGCGGCGCATATCGGGAGGGGGAGGCGGTCACCGCCGTCGCGAACGTTCCCGAAGGAAAATATTTTATCCGCTGGACGGTAAACGGAGAAGAAATTTCCCGCGAGGCGACTTACGCCTTTAATGCGGCGGCAACCGTTACTCTCGTCGCCGAATTGGGCGATCTTACCCTCTTCACCGACGTCTATACAAAAAACGAGCAGTTTGCGAGCGGATCTCCGGCGTTCGCTTACGCCGAAAACGGCGACTTTATCGTTACCGACAGAGGCAGTCTCGTCGCGAAAGGGCAGGGAGCGTATGCGTATACGGAGATCTCCTTCGTGATGTACGGCATGGATAACTACGGCAACGCGGGCGGCAACTTCCGCGTGCGCGTCGGCGACGACGGCGAATCCGGCTGGATGTTCTATTACGCCGCTCACTACGGTTTTGCGGGTTTATACGTGTACGACGGAGAATGGAACGTCGAAGGCACGCCTTCCTTCAGACCCTCGGCTTCCGAACATACCCGCGTCAGGCTCGTGTTCGGCGACGGAATGGTCAGCCTCTATTACAGCGTCATGGCGGAAGACGGGACTTTCGGCGAGGAGACTCTCCTCAGAACGCTGACGGATAAAAAGGTCGTCAGACCCTTCCAGATCTCCTCGTACGCCTCTCACGTCAGACTTGCCGCCTTCACGACGAAATATTACGCCGTTGCGGCGACGGTTGCCGTCGAGGGAGGAACGGGCAGCGGAACGTATCCCGTCGGCGCGTCCGTGACGGTTTCGGCGCAGGCGCCCGAAGGAAAAGCCTTCCGTTGCTGGAAGAACGGAGAAACCGTTCTTTCGACGGAGAAGACTTTCGTTTATACCGTCGTCGGCGACGCGACGATTTCGGCGGAATACGTCGACGGCGTCAACCTCACCGTAGAAGGAGGGGAGGGAAGCGGCTGTTATGAAATCGGCGCTTCCGTCACTGTCGTTGCGCCCGAAAAGAGCGGTTACGCCTTCAAAGGCTGGAAAAAGGGGGAAGAGATCGTCTCTACGGACGCCGAATACACCTTCGTGCTGACGGAGGAAACCGTCCTCGTCGCCGTGTATCAGTCGACTTCCGTCATCAGAAAACAGATCACCTCTCAGAGCGATTTCACGGCGGACAGCCCGACGCTCGTCATGGAAAACGACGCCTTCAAGATCTCCGACAGCGGAATTCAGATCTATCGCCTCGCCGTGACGAGAGACGTCTGCGAGATCTCCTTCGTCCTTTACGGCATGGACAACTACGGTAACCCGAGCGGTAACTTCCGCATCCGCCTCGGCGGCGACGGCGAAGGCGGCTGGATGTTCTACTATTCTCCCTTCTACGGTTTCGCGGGACTCTACACGTACGACGGAGAATTTAATACCGATTCGTCTCTGAACTTTAAACCTTCGTCAACGGGTTATACCAAAATCAGAATTGCGATCACGGATACTTCGGTCAGCCTGTATTACAGCGTGAAGGGAGAAGACGGCGCGTACGGCGCGGAGACTCTTCACCGTACCCTTTCCGTTCAGAAGAAGATTCTTCCGGTCACCATCAGTTCGAACGCTTCCTGCGTGAGAATGGCTTCCTTTGAAATCGGATATTATCCTTCGGCAACCGTTTCGAAACTCATCACCGCGCAGGGCGACTTCACGTCCGACAGTGCGCAGATCACCAAAGAGGCGAACGGAGATATCCGCATCTCCAACGCGGGGCTCCAGGTCTTCACGGTGAACGAGACCCTCGCGCTCACCGAAATTTCCTTCGTTCTGTACGGCATGGATAACTACGGCAACGCGGGCGGCAACTTCCGCGTCCGCCTCGGCGGCGACGGCGAAGGCGGCTGGATGTTCTACTACGCCGCTCACTACGGTTTCGCGGGGCTCTACACGTACGACGGAGAATTTAGTACGGATCCGTCTCTGAACTTCACCCCCTCGAAAACGGGCACCAAAATCAGGATCGCGATCACGGATACTTCGGTCAGCCTGTATTACAGCATGAAGAACGCAGACGGCACGTACGGCGCGGAGACCCTTCTCCGCACGATCAACGTCGCGAAGAAAAACCTTCCGATCCAGATCAGTTCGTACGCCTCCTGCGTGGTCATCGCCGACTTCACGGAGACCTATCGGGAAGATTGATTTGCGTTTTCCGCGGCGGGATTCCCGCCGCGGAAACGACCCGGGCGCATTCGTCCGGCAAGGTTTTTCATTCTGTGAAAAGGTCTATCATTAT
>CAMAJQ010000070.1 GCA_945835865.1 uncultured Clostridia bacterium | reverse complement strand
TTTACGGCATTTACGCGGGCGGGGTGGAATCCATCGTAGGCGTTCCCGTCGCGACTTGCTACGGGGCAGCCGCCGCTTCGGTTCCCGCCGTGGCAGGATTGCTGAAAGAGCAAAAAACGAAAGAGGCGGGACGGAAGGCGGGCTTCGCACTCGTGCTGACGCTTGCCCTCTCCGCCGTCTGCGCCCTCTTTCTGTTCTTCTTTTCCGATTTTACCGTCGGTTTTCTATATTCGTCTCTTTCCGGGGAAGAGAAGTCGCTCATGGCGGCGCTGCTACGCGTCGCTTCGGTCACCGTCGTCCTCCTTGCCGTCATGCAGACGGCAAACGCCGTACTCGTCGCCTACGGGAAACTTTACGCCCCTCCGCTCTTCCTTCTCGCAGGGGTTATCGTTAAGGCGATTCTGGAGATCGTTCTGCTCTTTCACGAAAAAATCGGAATTTTTGCAGTGCCGATTTCAGATATCGCATGCTATTTGATTGCAGTTTTCGGCGATTTGGTATATATTAGATACAGTAAACGAAAAACGCTCCGCTCCGTCCCTTCCCTCTGACGAAGCGAAGACAAAGAGGAAAATCAAATGAAAATCATTCTTGCGGGAACGGGAATCTCGGTCGGGGACCTCTCCGTCAGAGCACTCGAAGCGGCTACGAAAGACAGAACGGTCATCGTCAAGACGGCGCTGACGGAAAACGGGAAATACCTGCTTGGAAAATTCCCCGAAGCGGTCACTCTCGACGACGTCTACCGTCGTTCCCGCAATTTCGACACGCTGAACAAAAATCTCGCCGACGCGGTCGTCGCGCTCGCCCGAGAAAAAGAAGTCGTGTATTACGTGGACGGCAACCCCGCAGACGACGTTTCCTGCCGACTGCTCGTGCAGAAGAAAAAAGTTTCGGAGATCATTCCCTCCGTCTCCAAAGCGGCGGCGTGCCTTTCCGCGCTCGGGATCGGCGGAAAATATTCTGCCGTCTCCGCATACGAACTCGGAGAACGCATGAAACTGACCCTGCCCCTCGTCGTCTTCGACGTGGATTCCCCCTATCTCGCGGGAAGGACGAAACTCGTTCTTTCCGACGCTTTCGGCGACGAGATCCCTTGCTATAAGTTCTTCAGAGGAGGTTTTAAAAAAATTAAACTCTACGAGAGCGACTACGGAGACGAATTCGACTATTCTTCCTGTCTCGTGATCGACGAACTTAAACTGACCGAAAAGACGAGGTTCGACGTTGACGATCTCTTCCGTATCGTAGAGATCCTGCGGTCGGAAAACGGCTGTCCGTGGGACAGGGCTCAGACGAAAGAATCCATCCGCGTGAACACCATCGAAGAAGCGTACGAACTCGTGGACGCCGTCACGAGAAACGACGAAGAGGGAACGTGCGAAGAAATCGGAGACGTCATGTTACAGGCGGTGTTTCAGACGATCTTTGCCGAAGAAAGAAACGCCTTCACGCGCGGAGACGCCCTATCGGGTATCTGCGCCAAACTGATCTCCCGCCATACGCACATCTTCGGGATCGACCACGCCTCCGACGAATCTTCCGCCCTCGATATCTGGACGAATAACAAAATAAAAGAAAAAGGGTACGATTCCGCCGCCGACTACGTGGACGCCGTTCCTCGAAATCTGCCTGCGCTCATGCGTTTTGAAAAATGCATGAACCGAGCAAAAAAATTCGGCTTCGAATTTGAAAACGAAGAACAGATCTTCGGAAAAATCGCCGAGGAAACGGAAGAAGTCCGGAAGGAAATTCTTTCCGGCGATCGGGAAAAACTCAAAAAAGAATGCGGCGATCTGATCGCCTGTGCCGCCAACCTTACGAGATTTCTCGGCGTAGAATGCGAAGAAGCCCTCACTCTCGCGACCGAAAAGACGGTGCGGCGTTTCTGCGAAGCGGAAAAACTTTGCCGGGAAGACGGAAGAGAACTTTCCTCTCTTTCTCCCGAAGAATGGAACGACTATTATCTCGCCGCGAAAAAAGCCGTCGAAGGAAAAGAGGTCTGAGACATGCGGATCAAACGCATACCGATCGGTCGGTATCTCACCGAAAACAATCTTTTCTTCGCGCCGCTCGCCGGGTTTTCCGATTTCGCCATGCGGGAAATCTGCCTTTCTTACGGGGCGGGGCTGACTTTCACCGAAATGGTGAGCTGCAAAGGTCTACTCTTTCGCAACGCCAACACCGAAGCCCTGCTCGTCCGCGCCCCTTCCGAAACCCTGCCCTGCGTACAGATCTTCGGTAACGATCCCGAAATTATGCGTCGGGCGCTTGAAAGCGAGGCTCTTGCCCCCTTCCCGATCGCCGACATCAACTTCGGCTGTCCGATGCCGAAAATTTATAACAACGGAGAGGGAAGCGCCCTGCTCGCCGATCTTCCCCTTGCTGGGAGGATCGTTTCCGCCTGCGTTGCAAGCGGAAAGACGATTACCTGCAAAATACGAATCGGGCTGACAGAAGGCAATCCCGTCACGGCGGATTTTGCCAAGGTCTGCGAAGACTCGGGCGCCTCGCTGATCACCGTTCACGGTAGGACGAGAGAGAGGATCTACGCGGGCGAACCCGATTACAGAGAAATCGAAAAGGCAAAAAAAGCAGTGAAGATCCCCGTGATTGCGAACGGCGGGATCTTCAGCGAAGAAGACGCCGAACGGATGATGAACGAAACGGGCGCGGACGGAGTCATGCTCGCACGCGGAGCGCTCGAAAAGCCCTGGCTTTTTTCCTCCCTTTTGAAAAAACCTTATTCCGTTGACAAAAAATCGCTTATTTATCGACATATAGACCTATTGAAAGGACGATATGACGACCGGACCGTCGCCGTATCCTTCCGCAAACAACTCTGTTATTACTTAAAGGGCGAACCGGGCGTCACCCGATTCAAAGAAAAAATCTTCCGGCTGACGGATACAGAATCCCTCAAAGAGGAGATCGCTTCCTTCTTCGACGGGGATCCCGGCGACGAAAAGGGTCGGACGGTATAACCCGCACATTTTTTCCCTCCCGGCAATATGATATTCAGGAGATATCCCGGAGGAAAAATTGATAATTCAAACGATCGACCGCCGCTCCTGCGGCGAACGCGCCTCTTCCTTCCACCCCGAAACGGACGTTGCCGTTTTCGGCTTCGGTTGCACGGAAACCGTCCGATACCGCAAAGAACTGAGCGGTGAGACCTCGCGTCTGAAAGACCTTGCCGCCCTGTCCGAAAAGGCGGGCATCGTACTCGTCGCAGCCTTCGACTCCGACAATTACGGCATTATCCGCCATTCCTGCGGGGTATTTGATAAAGGAAAACTTCTCGGCATTACCGACATGTCCGTCTGCCGCGAAACCAACGGATATATGCCCGGCTGCGGCAACCGCGTGTACGATACCGCCGCCGGCAGATTTGCCGTAGCCGTAGGGGACGACGCTTTTTCCTTCGACCTGATGAAATCCCTCGTCGTGTGCGGCGCGGAAGCCGTGCTCCTCCTCTCCGAGAAGAAGAGGACGGAATGCGTAAAAATCATTCTCCGCGCTTATTCCTATCTGCTCGGCGTGCCTTTCTTCTACCTCGGAGACGACGGAGGAGAGGCGACGGCGCCGAACGGCGAACCCGTCCCCTTCTCCGGCGAAAAGGGAGATCGGGTCGAGCTGACCGCCCCCGCAGACTTCACCCTCAAGACGACGAAAGTCCGTTTTTCCGATCCTTAAGCGACGGAAAACGCCTATAAAAATACCAAAGAGAGACAGCCATGTTCAACATCGTACTCGTAGAACCCGAAATCCCGCAGAATACGGGAAATATCTCGAGGACGTGCGCCGCAACGCACACCGCCCTTCATCTCGTCCGACCGCTCGGCTTCGAGATCTCAGACCGTACTCTGAAGAGAGCGGGGCTGGATTACTGGCAGTACCTTTCGGTCAGTTATTACGACTCCTTTTCCGAGATACTCGAAAAATACTATAACGGAAAAAACTTCTATTTCCTCTCCACGAAAGGAAAAAAGAGATACGTCGACGTTTCCTTTCACGACGGCGATTTTCTCGTTTTCGGAAAAGAATCGCACGGGCTTCCCGAACCTCTTCTCAAAGACCATTACGAGGAGACCCTGCGCATTCCCATGTGGCAGGACCTGAGAAGTCTCAACCTTTCCAATTCGGTGGCGATCACCCTGTACGAAGCACTGCGTCAGACGGGATTCAGCGAATTGAACCCCGAAGGTCACCTTACAGGAAGATCAGACTGAACCGCAAAGGAGAACCGGAAATGAATTACCATATCGGAACCATGCTCATCGACGAACATTTCAACGCGTCCGGAGAATGTCCTCTGTGCAAAATCAAAAAGACGGTCGAAGTCCGTCTGACAGAACAATATCTCGGCGAAGGCGTGATGGAAGACAATACCCGCAAAGAGGTGAACGAACTCGGCTTCTGCGCCCGCCACTACGATCTTCTTTTTTCCTTTCCATCCAAACTCGGTCTCGCCCTCCAGATTTCCACGAGACTGAAGACGGTCATGAAATCCGTTGAAAAACCCGAAAAGGCGAAACAGGCGAAAAAAATTGCGGACAAGCTCGACCTTTCCGCGAAAAAGTGCGTCGTATGCAAATACCTTGACGATCATATGATCCGTTATTACAAAACGGTAGCCGAAGTCTATTACTCCAAGCCGTCCTTCCGCAAGAGATTCGCGGAGGAACGGGGTTTCTGCCTCGAACATTTCGCCGCGCTCAACCGCTATTCCGATTGCGCGCACTCAGAACAAAAATCCTATCTGAACGACTTATACGCCGTCGAAAACCGTTACCTCTCCGCTTTGGAAAAGGACCTGCTTTCCTTCTGCGACCATCACGACTACCGCAGGCGGGATCTCCCGTTGACGGAAGGCGAGCGGGACTGTCTCAAGACCGCCCGCTCGGCTTTCTACGGAAGCAAACGTTGAACCTCTTACTTCCCGAAAGGAACGAAAAACCTCTCCCTGCTAAGCGGGGAGAGGGTTTTTTACGTCGGATCGACGGGCGTCCGAAAGAATTCTTTATTCTTGTCCGGAATATTTTGCCTTTTGCGCCCGGATCAGTTCGGCATCGTCGAAATAATCTATTTTCATCGCAGCTTTGACTTCCGAAAGGGTCTGCGCGGCGACGCGTTCGGCTTTTTCGCTTCCCTTTTTCAGCATGTCGTAGACCGCGGGAATCTCTTTTTCATACGCAGCGCGGCGGGACCGGATGGGTTCCAGGGTAGACTGCACGACGGAATTGAGAAATTTTTTGACTTTCATATCGCCGAGTCCCCCTCTGCGATAATGGGCTTTCAATTCGTCTAAAGAAGAATACTCGGGGAGAAATTCGGCAAAATGCGCGTCCGTTGCAAAAGCGTCGAGATAGGTAAACACGGGATTCCCTTCCGTTTTGCCGGGATCGCTTACGCGGATGTGATCGGGATCGGTGAACATATTCATGATCTTCGCCCTGATTTCTTCGGGCGAATCCGCAAGATAGATGCAGTTGCCGAGAGACTTGCTCATCTTGGCTTTTCCGTCCGTCCCGGGCAGACGCAGGCACGCCTTGTTGGAGGGAAGGACCGCTTCCGGCTCGGTAAGCGTTTCGCCGTAAACGGAATTGAACTTCCGGACGATCTCTTTCGTCTGTTCGA
>CAMAJQ010000069.1 GCA_945835865.1 uncultured Clostridia bacterium | reverse complement strand
ATGGCTCGGGAAAGGGATCTCTTCCGAAAGCGAGTACGGACAGGTGGAAAGAGATCTTGCGCTCGCAAAGAAAACGGGGGTATCTTATCACGTCTGTCACGTCTCCGCGAAGGAGAGCGTCGAACTCATCCGCCGCGCCAAACGGGAAGGGGTGGACGTGACCTGCGAAACGGCTCCGCATTATCTCCTTCTGACGGAGGACGATCTGCAAGAGGACGGGCGTTTTAAAATGAATCCCCCCCTCAGGACGAAAAGAGACAGGGACGCGTTGATCGAAGGGATTCTCGACGGGACGATCGATATGATCGCGACCGATCACGCGCCGCACGGAGAAGAAGAAAAATCGCGTGGGCTCGAGAAGAGCCCGTTCGGAATCACGGGGCTGGAAACCGCGTTTCCCGTCCTGTACACGGGGCTCGTCCGGGAGGGGATCCTCACGGTCGGGAAACTCAACGAACTGCTCTCCGTCAATCCGCGCAGGCGTTTCCGCATTCCGGGAGGGAAAGAGGATTACGCCCTGTTCGAGGTCGACACCCCGTATACGATCGATCCGTCGGCGTTCCTTTCCAAGGGGAAGAGTACGCCGTTCGCGGGGAAACGGGTTTACGGAAAATGTTTGAAAACGGTATTCGGAGGAAAGACGGTATGGCAAGAAAGTACGACAGAAAATTGATTCTCGAGGATGGGAGCGAATATTACGGCTACGGTTTCGGCGCCGAAGGGGAAAGAGTGTGCGAGGTGGTGTTCAACACTTCGATGGTAGGGTATCAGGAAATCGTTTCCGATCCTTCCTATACCGATCAGGCAGTCGTGTTCACCTATCCGCTGATCGGAAATTACGGGGTGAACGACGAGGACGACGAGACGAAAATTCCGACCATCGGCGGGATCGTCGTCGGGGAATACAACCCGCATCCGTCCAATTTCCGCAGCAAAATAACGTTGTCGGATCAATTGAAAAAGTACGGCATTCCTGCGATAGAGGGTGTGGATACGAGAAGGTTGACCCGCAGTATCCGCGATTTCGGCAGCAGGAGAGGAATTCTGACGGACGTGAACGTCACGGCGGACGAAGGGGTGAAGAAGATTTTTGCCACTCCCGTCCCGCACGACGCCGTCCCTCGCGTTTCGACGAAAAAAGCGTGGTTTTCCCCTGCGGAAAAACCCTTTTATCACGTCGTCGCGGTCGATTGCGGCATCAAACTCAACATCGTGCGTTCGCTCAACCGTTGCGGGTGCGACGTCACCGTCGTTCCCTGCACGGTTACCGCGGAAGAGGTGATCAAGCGCAATCCCGACGGGCTCTTCCTGTCAAACGGTCCCGGCGACCCCGAGGACGTGACTTCCGTCGTCTCTCTCGTGCGGGAACTGAAGGGGAGAATTCCGATCTTCGGCATCTGCCTCGGACATCAGATGATCGCCCTTGCGTACGGTGCGAAGACGTACAAACTGAAATTCGGACACAGGGGAGGAAACCATCCGGTGAAAAACCTTCTCACGGGGAAGGTGGAGATCACCTCGCAGAACCACAGTTACGCCGTCGTTGCGTCTTCGGTGGAGGGAACGGGGCTGGAAATTACCCACGTCAACCTTCTCGACGGGACGGTCGAAGGGCTTCGTTGCAAAGAGGACGGCGTGTTTTCGGTGCAGTATCACCCGGAAAGCGCGCCCGGTCCCGAGGACAGCGGATATCTGTTCCGCCTGTTCACCGACGAAATGAATCAAAGGAGATAAACGGTCATGCCGAAGAGAAAAGATCTGAAAAAAATCATGGTGATAGGAAGCGGTCCCATCGTTATCGGTCAGGCGGCGGAATTCGACTATGCCGGCACGCAGGCGTGTCTCGCGCTCAGGGAAGAGGGATACGAGGTCGTTTTGTGCAATTCCAATCCCGCGACGATCATGACGGATACGCAGATCGCGGATAAGGTCTATATGGAGCCGCTCACCCTCGAATACGTGGCGAGGATCATCCGTTACGAGCGCCCGGACGCGATTATTCCGTCTATCGGCGGACAGACGGGTCTCAATCTTGCCATGCAACTGGAAAAGAAAGGGGTTTTGCGGGAATGTCGGACGGAACTGCTCGGCACGAAGAGCGAGAGCATCGAGCGCGCCGAGGACAGGGAACTCTTCAAAGAACTCTGCGAAAAGATCGGAGAGCCCGTCTGTCCTTCGGAAATCGCAAATTCGGCGGAAGAAGGGCTGGAGGCCGCGAGGAAGATCGGCTTTCCCGTCGTGCTCCGCCCGGCGTTCACTCTCGGCGGAACGGGCGGCGGATTTGCCGAAAACGAGGAGGAATTCCTCGCGCTCGTCGGTAACGCCCTCGATCTTTCTCCCGTCCGTCAGGTGCTCGTCGAAAAGAGCGTCAAGGGCTATAAAGAGATCGAATACGAGGTCATGCGGGACAAAAACGACACGGCGATCGTCGTGTGTAACATGGAAAACGTCGACCCCGTCGGCGTGCATACGGGCGATTCCGTCGTCGTCTGCCCCAGTCAGACCCTCTCCAATAAGGAATACCAGATGCTGCGCAACAGCGCGCTCCGGATCATCCGCAGTCTGAAAATCGAAGGCGGCTGCAACGTTCAGTTTGCTCTCGATCCCGTTTCTTTCCGGTATTACGTCATCGAGGTCAATCCGAGGGTTTCCCGCTCGTCTGCACTTGCAAGCAAGGCAAGCGGTTTCCCCATCGCCCGCGTCTCGGCGAAAATCGCCGTCGGGCTGACGTTGGACGAGATCCTTTTGCCCAATACCCCCGCGAGTTTTGAACCCGCGCTCGATTACGTCGTGACCAAAATGCCTCGCTTTCCGTTCGATAAGTTTTCCTCCGCGAGCAATCGCCTCTCCACGCAGATGAAGGCGACGGGCGAAGTGATGAGCGTCGGAAGAAATATCGAGGAGAGTCTGCTGAAAGCCGTCCGTTCCCTCGAGATCGGCGCGAGCCATCTGTGGTCGGCAAAGACGGAAAAGATGACGACCGCGGAACTTCGCGAATACGTAAAGGAAGCGACGGACGACCGGCTTTTTGCCATGACAGAACTTCTCCGCAGAGGGGAGAGCGAAGAGAGCCTTTTCGCCTCGACGAAGATCGACCTTCTGTTTATCGATAAACTTGCGCACGTCGTCGCGATCGAGAAAGATCTTGCAGCCTCTCCCTTTGACGCGGACGAACTCAGGGAGGCAAAAAAGTACGGTTTTTCCGACAATGCGATCGCCCGTTTGTGGAAATCGACGGAAAAAGAAGTCTGCAATTTCCGGCTTGCCTCGGGCATCCGACCCGTCTACAAGGAAATCGATTCCTGCGCGTCCGAATTCGACGCCTATATCCCCTATTTTTATTCGACCTACGCCGAAGAGAACGAATCCCGTACGGACGGAAATAAGAAAAAGATCGTCGTGCTCGGTGCGGGACCCATCCGGATCGGGCAGGGGGTGGAGTTCGATTACTCCACCGTCCACGCGGTGCAGACGATCAAGAAGTCCGGCTATGAGGCGATTATCATCAATAACAATCCCGAAACGGTCTCCACGGATTACACCACTTCGGATAAACTTTATTTCGAGCCGCTGACGGCGGAAGACGTGATGAACGTCATCGAGCTCGAAAAGCCGGAAGGGGTCATCGCCTCTCTCGGCGGACAGACGGCGATCAACCTGGCACAGCCTCTCGCCGATCGCGGGGTGAAGATCATAGGCACGGATTGCGTGGCGATCGACAGGGCGGAAAATCGTGACGCCTTTGAAAAACTTCTCGTGGAACTCGGGATCCCGCAGCCGAAGGGAAAAGCCGTAACGGGGATCGAAGAGGGCGTTAAGATCGCCGAAGAAATCGGCTATCCCGTTCTCGTCCGTCCTTCTTTCGTGCTCGGCGGGCGGGCTATGCAGATCGTTGCGAACGAAGAAGGGCTTCGCCATTATCTGAGAACGGCTGTCGAGATCGACGAGGATAAGCCCGTGCTCGTCGACAAATACATCGTCGGAAAAGAAGTCGAAGTCGACGCGATCTGCGACGGCAGGGACGTCTTCGTGCCGGGTATCATGGAACTCGTGGAAAGGACGGGAGTCCACAGCGGCGACAGCATCAGCGTCTATCCGCCTTTCAGCATCTCCGATAAGGTGAAGGGCGTCATCTTACAATACGCAAAGAAACTCGGACTTGCCATCGGCATCGTCGGTCTGTACAACATTCAGTTTATCGTCGATCGCGACGAAAACGTCTTCATCATAGAGGTCAATCCGCGCTCGTCGAGAACGGTACCCTTCCTCTCGAAGGCGACGGGGTATTCCCTCGCCGATATCGCTACGGAAGTCATCCTCGGCAAATCTCTGAAAGAACAGGGGATCTTCGGCATCTATCCCGAGGAAAAGAAGAGGAGATACGTGAAAGTCCCCGTCTTCTCTTTCAGCAAAATACGCGGGCTGGACGCCTATCTCTCCCCCGAGATGAAATCGACGGGCGAGGCGATCGGGTACGACGACAAACTGAACCGCGCTCTTTACAAAGCGCTGCAGGCTTCCGGCATGAAACTTCAGAATTACGGAACGGTCTTCGTCACGGTGTGCGACAGGGATAAAGAAGAGGCTCTTCCCCTCATCCGTCGCTTCTATAACCTCGGCTTCAATATCGAGGCGACGAGCGGCACCGCCCGCTTTTTGAAGGAAAACGGTATCAGAACGAGAATTTTGGGCAAAATAGGCGAGGGGTCTCAGGATATCCAGACGGCTCTCCGCCAGGGACATATCGCTTACGTCGTCAATACGAGCGACGTGACGGATAACGGTCAGAACACCGACGGCTACAAGATCAGGAGCGTTGCGACAGAAAACAATATCACCATGTTTACCGCTCTCGATACGGTCAGGGTCCTGCTCGACGTGCTGGAAGAGACCACTCTCTGCGTATCTACCATCGATTCCTGAGCGAAGGATGATAAAAGGAGTATCATGAAAAAAGAAATTCTGACGCTTTCGACCAATCGCAAAATCGCGAAAGACGTCTTCGAGGCAACTTTTACGGGAGATCTTTCCGCAATCGAAAGACCGGGGCAGTTTGTCAACCTGACGATTTCCGGCTGTTATCTCCGCCGTCCTCTTTCCGTCTGCGACGCGGAGGGAGACGTATTGACTCTCGTTTACAAAGTCGTCGGCAAGGGAACGGAAATTCTGAGCCGCGCGGAGAAGGGGGAAAAATTCGATACCCTGATCGGTCTCGGCAACGGTTTCGACGTAAATAAAAGCGGCGAATATCCCCTTCTGATCGGAGGAGGAGTCGGCGTTCCCCCTCTCTATCTGCTCTGCCGGAGATTGACGGAAAAGGGGTGCAAGCCGACCGTTATTCTCGGTTTCAACCAAAAAGAAGAAGTTTTTTACGAGGAGAAATTCCGCGCGCTCGGCGCGAAGACGATCGTTACAACGGCGGACGGAAGTTACGGCGTCAAAGGGTACGCGACGGACGCGATGCAGAGTCTTTCCTATACCTTTTTCTATACCTGCGGACCCATGCCCATGTTCCGTGCGGTCGAGAAAGTTGCCGTCGGGAGCGGGGAATACAGTTTCGAGGAACGCATGGGGTGTGGCTTCGGAGCGTGCATGGGGTGCTCCTGCAAGACCAAATACGGCAGCAAGCGGATCTGTAAG
>CAMAJQ010000068.1 GCA_945835865.1 uncultured Clostridia bacterium | reverse complement strand
ATCTAATGTAGACTGTTCCACATGGCGAGCACCCACGGAGTGGAAATACTCTTGAGTAAAAAAGCCCCTCTCGGCGATCCCGTCGAAGTGACACTGAGAGGATACGAACTGACCCTCCGCAAAACGGAAGCGGGCTGCGTGACGATGGAGGTGAAAAAAATATGAAACGGTTTGCTTTGGCGGGAAACCCCAACTGCGGCAAGACGACCTTGTTCAACAGTCTGACGGGCTCCACGGCGCACGTCGGAAACTGGCCCGGCGTAACCGTCGACAAGAGAGACGGCGTATATAAAAAATGTCCGGAGCCCGTCGCCATCGTCGACCTGCCCGGAATCTATTCGCTCTCTCCCTATACGCCGGAGGAAGTCATCGCACGGAATTATCTGCTCGACGAAAAGCCCGACTGCGTCATCAATATCGTAGACGCGACCAATCTCGAAAGGAATCTCTATCTGACGACGCAGATCCTTGAGATCGACGTTCCCATGGTGATCGCCCTCAATATGATGGACGCCGTGGAAAAAGCGGGAGACAAGATCGACGCGAAAGAACTGGAAAAACGGTTAGGCGTTCCCGTGGTGAAGATTTCCGCGCTGAAAGAAGAAGGACTTCGGGAACTGATGGACAAAGCCTGGAACGAGAGCAAAAAGGTACGCATGGGAACGACCGTTCTGCAGGATACCGCTCTCATTCACCTCGTGGGAGACGTAAAGATCGCCCTCGAAGGTCAGAAGGTGAAAAATCCTCTCTTCCACGCCGTCAAACTCGTCGAGGGAGACGAGATCGAACGGAAAATGCACGCCGAAACGGTCAATATGGTCGAGGCATTTAAAAAGACCTTCCACGATAACGTTTTCGGCAACGACTTCGAGGCCCTCGTGGCGGACGCGAGGTATCAATACATATCCGGGCATTTCGCACCCGTCGTGACGAGAAAAAACACCGACCGTTTCAGAATGTCCGCCTCGGATAAAGCGGATAAAGTTCTGACCCATAAAATCTGGGGAATTCCCATCTTTCTCGTCATTCTGTTCGCTATTTTTCACCTGACCTTTTCGGAAGACCTTCTCTTCCTCGGCAGAATCTTCTCTCTTCCGACGCTTGAAGATCTCGGACTCATGGCGGTGAACGCCGACGGCGAACTCGAAGCGATCCACTACGGCGTCAGATGGCTTGCCTGCGTTTACGACGGCGCGGTCATGTCCCCCGGAGTTATCCTGAACAACGTGTGGAACGATATGCTCGTCGGAGAACTCTTCGGTTGGCTGAAAGATATCATTGCCGGAAGCGGAATGCAGGAATGGGCAATCGGGCTGCTGAGCGACGGAATTATCGAAGGCATCGGAGCCGTGCTCTCTTTCCTGCCCCCCATTCTGACCCTTTTCCTCTTCTTCTCTATCCTGGAAGATTCGGGATATATGGCGCGTATCGCGTTCATCCTCGACAGAATGTTCCGCAGATTCGGACTCTCGGGAAGAGCGTTTATGCCGATGATCATGGGCTTCGGATGCTCCGTCCCCGCAATGATCAACACCAGAACGCTTGCCGACGATCAAGAGAGAACGGCAACGATCCGCGTCATCCCCTTCTTTTCCTGCGGAGCGAAACTTCCCATTCTGACTGCGGTCGCCGGGGCGATCGTTGCGGGAGCGGGGATCGGCAACGCCGATCTGATCACCTATTCCATGTATCTGCTCGGCATCGTCGTGGCAATCCTGAGCGTTCTGCTCATGCGCTCGACGACGCTGAAGGGCGAAACCCCTCCCTTCATTATGGAACTTCCTTCCTATCACGCACCCCAGCTTAAAAATCTGACGGCGCATCTGTGGGATAAAGCCAAACACTTCATCAAAAAAGCGTTTACCATCATCTTTGCCTCGACGATCGTCATCTGGATCCTGACTCATTTCTCCTTCGGCTGGCAGTTCCTTGCAGACGAGGAGATCGACCAGAGTATTCTCGCGAATATCTCGATGCTCGTTCAGCCTGTTTTTACACCTCTCGGCTTCGGTAGTCAACTGAAAGCGTTCGGCTGGGTATTCGTGCTCGCGGCGATCACGGGACTGATTGCAAAGGAAAACGTCATCGCGACCTTCGGCGTGCTTGCCGCCTGCATTGCGGGCGCTGCGCTCGACGATCCCGACGGATCCGGAATTCCTTACGTCCTCGCCATGATCACGGAAACGGGAATTACCGTCCCCGCGCTGATTTCCTTCATCGCTTTCAACATGACGACCATTCCCTGTTTTGCAGCGGTGGGAACGGCAAAAGCGGAATTACAGAATAAAAAGAGATATCGCTTTACGTTATTGTTCTGGATCGTTACGTCCTATCTCGTCGCAACGGCGATCTACACCATCGGAACCGCGTGGTGGACGGCGTTTCTCTGGGCGGGCGCGATCGCCGCAGTCATCGCATTTCTCGCCGTACGAAACGGTAAACGCGCCTGAACGGCGGAAAGGAGAAAGATATGCTTCCCGAAATTATTTTAATCGTAGTCTGCGCCGCGGTGATCGTCGGAGTTTTGATCTCCTTCGTCATCCGGAAAAAGAAAGGCAAATGCTCCTGCGACTGCGGAGGAGACTGTCCGCATTGCGCAGGATGCGTCTCCGGACGGAAAACGGACGAAATCAGCAAAAAATAAGTGCGATCGTCCCCGAGACGATCAGGAGCAAGCCGATCAGCCCCTTTACAGACAGTTTTTCTTTCAGGACGAAAACGGAAAAACCGACGGTTACGAGCATACTCAACTTGTCGACGGAGACGACGACGGTCGTCACACCGTCCTTCAGCGCCCTGTAATAGCAGAGCCAGGAGGCGCCCGTTGCAAGACCGGACAGCACGATAAAAAGAAGGTCCCTACGGGATATCCTTTTGATCTCTTTCCCTTTTTTCGTTACGGTGACGACGAGAAAACTCATCAATAACACGATAAAGGTACGAATCAAAGTTCCGAGATTGGATTCTACTCCGTCGATACCGACCTTTCCCCAGATACTCGTCAGAGAGGCAAAAACCGCTGAAAGGCAGGCAAAGAGGAACCATCCTTTTCCCGAACGGGATTCCACAGAACCTTTTCTTTCGATCATCAGAAAAGTTCCGACGCAGATCGCAAGAACGGAGACGATCTTCCATACGTTGACCGACTCGCGGAAAAAGACCATGGCAAAAATCAAAGTCAAAACGGTGCTCGTCTTATCGGCGGGCACCACTTTATTGACGTCGGCAAGTTCCAGGGCTTTAAAAAAACAGAGCCAGGATACTCCCGTCGAAATGCCGGACAAAACGAGAAAAATCCAGGACTTCGGCGTAATTTTACAAAAATCCCCAAGCGATCCGACGATAACCGTCATCAGAAACGCCATGCAGAGAACGATCACGGTACGAATCGCCGTCGCGACTTCCGAAGGCGTTTTTTTGATCCCGCACTTTGCAAGTACGGACGAAAGCCCCGCAAAAAGAGCGGAACCGAAAGCAAGCAATACCCACATTTTATGATCCCCCGACCTTGCGGCAAAACGCTATTCCCATCTGTCTTCCGCAAGTCGGGACAGAAGCATTACGCGGTCGTCGGCGTTCGCGTCGACGGACAGAGCCGCGGCGACGAAAGGCATCCATTTTCCGATCTCCTCTTCTTCGGTGCCGCTTTGTCTGCAATAAAGAGAGATATATTCCCTTGCCGCCCGTCCGTCTCCCGAAAGAAGAAAATAAAGACGGGTTCTCGCCGCGTCTGCAGACGGATCCCCCACGGAAGCGTGCGACCAGTCGACGATGAAGGGAATACCGTCCTGTCGCAGTACGACGTTGGTCGGATTAAAATCCCCGTGACATAAAGCCTTCCCCTGCGGCATCGTCTCAAACCGGAAAAGCAGGTCTTCACGCAGAGCTTCCCCGATTTCCGCCCGGAGAATCTTCCGCTTTATTTTTTCTTTCGTTCCCGTCAGAACCGGACTGACCGAATGGATCAGACGCTGAACGCCGACGAAAAGCGAAAGAAACTCGTCTCTCTTTTCCGGGTATTCCTTCATCAGAACACCGAGCGACTTGCCCGGAATATAATCGGATGAGATCGCCCACCGCCCTTCCGTCTGCATGACGGATCGGACACGAGGAACGTTCAGCCCCGCGCGCTCCGCTCTTGCCTGATTGAGCGCCTCGTTCAGGACTTCGTCCTCCGCATAATCCCCGCCGAAAACCTTGATGCAATATTCGCCGTCCCGATAAACCGTTTTCCCCGTTCTGACGGCGATAACCCTGTCAAGCCGCACTGCAGCCCCTCCTTTCCGTTCAGAATTCTTCCTTCACGTATTTCCTTTTCGATTCGCAAAGTGCCGTGATAAACGCCTTATCCAAAGGCGAAAGCCTGTACCGTTCCGGATAGATGAGAAGATCGCGGTATTTCCTATCGACGTCCGGACACACCCGCTGGACCAGTCCGTATCGTTCAAGCGTTTCCGTCGGCATCGGGGCGACCCACATAAACGTCTCGTCGTTTCCGGACAAAACGTCAAATTGACTCGCCCGCTCGAAAACGTAGATCCGACGATTGAAATCTTCGGGAAGTTCTTCCTTTCTGATCTCCGAAACCGAAACGGAGGGGACGTAAGGGTCGGCATGAGCAATCTGGATATAATCGGCAAGATCGGAATATCGGACGGTCTCCTTTTTCGCCAACGGACAATCCTTGCTCATCAGAAGCACGTAGCGGAATTCGGCAATCAACTCGTAGCAAAGATTCTTCTCCTCCATCATCGCTTTAAAATATTTGTCGTATCGGTCGGCGTAACGAATGATCCCGAGTTTATAATCCTTTTCCAGAATGTTGTTGACGGCACGAAGATTGTTCGTCTCTTCATACCAGATCTCGCATTTCATATCCTTGTCCAGTCCCGTCGTAAAATCGGCAAAGGCGTGGGAAATATAACTTGCACGGGGGACGGAAATGGAAAAGACGGATTTCTTCTGCTTTTTCCCTGAAATCTCCCCTTCGAATTCGTCTATTGACCTTAAAAGTTTTTTTCCGAAAGAAATCACCCGCTCTCCCTCTGCCGTCAGCGAAATCCCCTTCGGCGTCCTTTCAAAGAGAGTTACGCCCAATTCCTTTTCAAATTCTTTGATCGCACGCGAAAGGTTGGGTTGCGCGATATACAGTTCTTCTGCCGCTTTGCTGAGCGACCCGGCGTTCGCTGCCGCAACGGCATATTTCAGATATACGATATTCACGACCGATTCACCATCCTGAGCAAAGGGAAGACGAGTCGTCCCTTCGGAAATTTCGTTACCATTATATCACTTCTTCCGAAGTTTTTCAACTTATCGGAAGAGAAAACAGAAAAACGTTTCTTTCAAAAAAAACGAACGACGGTTTTTTGCCTGCATCAGGGGTAACGTTCCATTCCCGGACGGAAAAACGGATCAGAATTTTTTACTTTCCTGAAAAAAACACCTGAAAAACCTTGACCTGTCAGCAAAAATATGGTATGATATATAAGAGTTCGGGAAACCGGATCTATGGAGAAGTACCCAAGAGGCCGAAGGGGCTCCCCTGCTAAGGGAGTAGCATGAGTGATCGTGGCACGAGTTCAAATCTCGTCTTCTCCGCCAAAAAAAGACTGTAATTTTGATACAAAATTGCAGTCTTTTTTAACTAAATCCG
>CAMAJQ010000067.1 GCA_945835865.1 uncultured Clostridia bacterium | reverse complement strand
GTTAAGTTATATTTTCAGCCTTGCGGCTAAAAGTGATATGCAAGGGGCTTGCGTTATATTTTGACTTTAAGTCAAAGTTATATTATATTTGCCTTAACTTCTCTCAAAGAGAGAAATATCACTTTGCGTAAGCAAAATATCACGCCGAAGGCATATCACTTGCCGAAAGGCAAATATAGCTAACGGAGTAGCGATAATCCCTATCGCTACTCCGCTAAAGACGCGTCGTGGGGATTCCGCTTCTGCTTTCCCATAAACGAAACGCGCCCCGAAAAACGGGACGCGCCGTAAAGAAAACGATTTCAGATCCCCTTTCCGGGAATTTCCGTTCAGCCCGCAAGCGCTTCGACGGCACCGGGGACGAAACCCTTCAGGAAATTGAAGATCTCGGTGAAATAGGTTTTAATTTTGTCGAGGTTGGCAACAATAAACTTGTTGACGAGGCAACCGTCTTTTTCCACCTGAGAAGTCATGAAGGTGTCGAGGAAGGGCGCTTTGTCTCTGAGCGCGGTGACGATGAGGAGAAGAATGACCACGATGAGAAGCACCCAGAAGAAGCCGAGCGCGACGCCGAGGATCCTGTCGATCACGTTGATGACGGGCAGAGAGACGATGCATTCGAGAATTTTTTTGACGATCTTGAACAGGATTCCCGCAATGACCGCAAGAAGAATGAACACGGCGGCTTTGAATATGTATTCCGAAAGAAGCGCGCCCTGCGTTTTTCCCGCTTTTTCCGCAAGTCCGGCAAGGAAGGAAAGGTTGACGCCTTTGAGGCTTTCTCCCAGACCGTTGACCCACGAAGCGAAGAAGCCGACTTTGTCATACAACAGATTGTAGACGGGTTTCAGAAGGAAGAAACCGACGACAATGGCAAAGATGAAGGAAAGGATTGACAAAACCTGACGCGCAAAGCCCTTTACGAGTCCGAAGATCCCGAATACGAGAAGAAGGACTGCGACGACGATATCGATAATAGCCATAGTAACCTCCGATTTGATGATAATATCCTTATCATACACTGTCTGCTATTATTTTAGCATATAAATCGACCTTTTGCAACTGTTTTTTTCACAAAATGTTTACAACGGGGCTAAAAAATGAAAAATTTTACTTTTAAGCCGGATTTTACGGCGACAAAATCAGCGACGGACGCCGTCGTGCGCGCGCTATGTTCCGTGCTCGGCGGGGAGATCCCCGTCTTTGCCTGCATCGGAACGGACGCCGTTTCCGGCGACAGCCTCGGTCCTCTGACGGGAAGTCTTCTGCAGGAACGCCTGAAGGGGGCTGCGTACGTCTACGGAACTTTAGAGAAACCCGTCACGGCGAAAGAGGCAAACTGCCTTTCCGTCTTTCTCAATCACGTCCATCCGTACGCGAAGGTCCTCGCGGTGGACGCCGCGCTCGGCGAGAGGTCCGAAATCGGCAAACTCCGTCTGACCGACCGTCCTCTCTGTCCCGGGGCGGGGGTAAAGAAAAGCCTTCTTCCCGTCGGCAGCGCGAGCCTGATCGCCGTCATGGAAGAGAAGAAGGGGAACGGGGGCGCCTTTTTACGGCTCGTCCGCTTTTCGCGTGTGTACGCCCTGGCGGACTTTCTCGCCGACGCCCTGTGTCGGTACGTCCGCACGGCGGAAGAGACGAAAACGGTCTATCGTGAAACCGCTTCTTTCCGCTGAAGGATCCGGGCTCCCTCCGCAAGAAACGGAAGGGGGAAGTCCTTCCATAAGACGATAAACGCTTGAAGACGGAAGATTTTCGGGCGTTATTTTTCCGCCCGCTTATCGAAATACATCTTTTCGTCCGCAACCACGATCACGTCGGACAGGCGGTTGCCGTCCGGTTCGAAGATCTCCGTGCCGACGGCGACCGTCGGCAGTCTGTTCTCGCTCGTGCGGATCTCCGCGAGCCGTCTTTTAAATTCGGCGGTCATCTCGTCCGCTTGCTCGATACGCTTGTCGAGGATGACGCAGAACTCGTCTCCCCCGATCCGGTAGCAAAGCCCCGATTTCCCGTACGCCGCGCGGAGCGCCCACGAGACCGTTTTCAGACAGTCGTCTCCGAAGGGGTGCCCGTAACGGTCGTTGATGCTCTTGAACTCGTTGACGTCGAAGAAGAGGACGCCGACCCTTTTCTGTTCCGTCTTCACGCGGTACTCAAAGGTGGCGCGGTTGAGCAATTCGGTCAGTTCGTCGATCTGCAGAAAGAGGTTGTTATAATAAATATAGAACATGATCGTTCCGAAGCAGACGGTCATCCAGACGACGCGGATCGATCCGTCGATCGCCTGACAGACGATGCCGGCGATCACGAGAACCATATTCAGGATGAGGGCGGTTTTGTTGCGGTTCTGAAAACGCTTGCTGAAAACGGCGACGGATACGAGGAGATATACGATTGAGAAGGCAATGGCGACGTAATAGAGAAAATACAAAGTGCTGTGGTGATAGAAGTTTTCCGCGTCGACGAAGAAGGTTATGCCGGTGAAGACGGAGACGAGCTGAACGCAGGCATGCAACACGAGGGGAAAAATTTCCCAACGGCGGGTGCGCAGAGTCGCGAAGCCGTTTGCAAAGACGACGGGAATAAACGGCGTGACGGATAACTCGATGAATTTGACCAGGATGTGCGGGATCCGCCATGCGGGGGAGACTCCGTCGATCAGAACGCCGATACATTCCGAACAGGCGCACGTGACGAGCAGGACGGAACTGACCAGAATGGCTCTCTTTTCCCTTTCCGACATGAGGTAATTTTTCCGGGATAAACAGATCAGGACGATCATCGCCAGCGATGAAACGATGATGGACGCGACGTAGATTTTCATTGGTTGCTCCTTTTCCGGGACTTCGGCGGGACGTGCGGCGTTTTTCGGCACCTTCTTTTTTCTGAGGAACGGAAGAATTTTTGTTGAAAAAGAAAGAAAAATGTGGTATACTGAAAGGGAAGTCCCGAAGATTTTTCATCCCTCCCGTGAAGGAAGGGACAAAAAAGGGTATTCTTCTTTTATTTTACACTTTTCAGTGCAACAAAAGCGCAACAAAAACAGTTTTTTTACGTAAAGAATAAGTAAAATCGCGGGGAAAGGGCGTATGACGCTGAACGAAATGTACAATATGAACGCCGCGCTCGAGTTTTTTTCGGCGGTGGTATCCCTCGTGCTTCTGATCGGTATTCTGTCGGAAGGGATCCGGCGGGATCTTTTGTCCGAACTGACCGGGGCTGTCCTCGGGAAATAACCGGCATAGGAATAATTCTTAAAATTGTGTGAATTCTTTAAAAAACCCTTGCAAAATTTTCCGTCAAGTGCTAAAATAAAGTTGAACGGAAACCGTTTGCGAGGGAACCCCTCCGGACGGAAAAGGAGGATTGGAAGTGAGTGTTCATATGCCCGTCGGCGTACGGGTTCCGATCGACGGGGACAATCCGTCGATCGTCAGAAAAGAAGAACTCTGCATCCGTTGCGGGCAATGTCGCGAGGTCTGCGAAGGACCGATCGGCGTTCTCGGCACGTACGATCTGGAGAAAACGGGGGATCGGGCGATCTGCATCCATTGCGGACAGTGCGCCAACGTATGCCCCACGGGAAGCATTACGGAAAGATACGAATATCCTGCCGTCCGCGAGGCGGTGAAGGACGAGAATAAAATCGTCGTCGTCAGCACTTCGCCTTCCGTGCGCGTCGCGCTCGGGGAAGAGTTCGGGATGGAGAAAGGGGCTTTCGTGCAGGGGAAAATGGTCGCTCTGCTCCGCGCGCTGGGCGTCGATTACGTCTTCGACACGAATTTTGGCGCCGACCTCACCGTCGTGGAAGAGGCGAGCGAACTGATCGCCCGCATCACGAAACAGTCGGATAAGCCCTTACCGCAGTTTACGAGTTGCTGTCCCGCATGGGTCAAATTCGCCGAGACTTATTATCCGGAAATTCTGCCGAATATTTCCTCCGCGAAAAGTCCGATCGGCATGCAGGGCGCGACCGTCAAGAGTTATTTTGCGAAAGAGGCGGGCATCGATCCCCGTCGCATCGTCCACGTCGCGCTGACCCCCTGCACCGCGAAGAAGTTCGAGATCCGCCGGGAAGAGATGAACGCCGCGGGCAAGAGGATCGGCGAGCCGGGAATGCGGGATACCGATTACGTGATCACGACGAGGGAACTCGCGCGGTGGGCAAAAGAAGAGAATATCGGTCTGGACGCTCTCGGGGAGAGCGAATACGACCGTCTGATGGGAGAGGCTACCGGCGCGGGAGTCATCTTCGGAAATACGGGCGGCGTGATGGAAGCCGCGCTCCGCACGGCGTACGCTTTTCTGACGGGACGGACCCCGTCTCCGTCGATGGCGGATTTCCGACCTGTGCGAGGCTACGAAGGGATCCGCGAAGCGAGCGTAGAGATCGCAGGGACCGTGCTGAACGTCGCCGTGGTATACGGGACGGCAAACGCCCGTAAAATGATCGGGCTCGTCAGAGAGGGGAAAAAGCAATATCATTTCATCGAAGTGATGACCTGCCCCGGCGGGTGTATCGGAGGGGGCGGACAGCCGCGCGATTTTACCGCCGACGGCGACCGGACGAGAAAGGCGAGAATCGCTTCCCTTTACCGGCGGGACGAGAGCATGGAAAAGAGGCTCAGTCAGGAAAACACGGAAATTCAACGGCTCTATCGGGAGTTTTACGGAAAGCCCCTGAGCGAGTCGGCTGAAAATATGCTGCACACCGTCTATACGGTCCGCAGCCAAGATTTATCGAAAGGAGAGAAAAAGAAAATGGCAAAATGGAAATGCACCGTCTGCGGTTACGTTTTTGAGGGAGAGGCGATCCCCGCCGATTTCACCTGCCCCGTCTGCAAACAGCCCGCCGAAAAATTCGTCCGCGTGGACGAACCGAAGAGCAAGTATGCGGGAACCAAGACGGAGAAGAACCTCTGGGAAGCGTTTGCGGGAGAATCGCAGGCGAGAAACAAGTACACCTATTTCGCGGGCGTTGCGAAGAAAGCGGGCTATGAGCAGATAGCCGCCCTTTTCCTTCAGACGGCGGAAAACGAAAAGGAACACGCCAAACTGTGGTTTAAGGCGCTCGGCGAACTCGGCGATACCGCCGAAAACCTTCTTCACGCGGCGGAGGGAGAGAACTTTGAGTGGACGGATATGTACGACCGCATGGCGAAAGAAGCCGAGGAAGAAGGTTTCACCGAACTCGCCGCGCAGTTCCGCGGCGTAGCGGCGATTGAAAAAGCGCACGAAGAACGTTACCGCAAACTTCTTCAGAACGTCGAGGCGAAGGAAGTTTTCGAGAAGAGCGGCGTCACCGTCTGGGAATGCCGCAACTGCGGACATATCGTCGTCGGCACGCAGGCGCCCGAAGTCTGCCCCGTCTGCAAACACCCGCAGGCTTACTTTGAAGTGAGAAAGGAAAACTACTGATTTTTCCGCGTCGGCTGCCTTTCCGGCAGCCCGGAACCGTACGGAAAAATCGCACGTCCGTCTGCCGTCGGAAACGTCGGAACGGATACTGAAAAAGTGCTGCCGCAAATCCTTGCGTCAGCACTTTTTTATCGGGTTTCCTTCTGTCCGACGGAAGACTGCGGATGAACGGAGACAGGTTTTCCGGGAAGGAAAGAGAAAGAATCTTCTTTTCCGGCTTTACGCGGTCGTTTTCAGATACGCTTTCAATCCGGGCAGTCCGT
>CAMAJQ010000066.1 GCA_945835865.1 uncultured Clostridia bacterium | reverse complement strand
TAGGGATTTATCGCTACGCCGCAACTATATTTGCCTTACGGCAAGTTATATTGCTCAGGCAGTTATATTTTGCTTTCAGCAAAGTGTTATTTCTCCCTTCGAGAGAAAATCCCTGCGGGATATACTGAAGTTTTTGATGCGGTCCGTGTTTCTTCCGAAGATTTCTTCCGCAAGGAGAGGAAGGAATTCCCGCATCGTCGGTTTTCGGACGGAAAATGCGTGCGGGGAAAGGACATAGAAAACCCCCCTTCCGGAAAAGGAAAGGGGGGAGTTTGTCGGAACGGAACTCTTCTCTCCGGACGGAGAGGAGAGACCGAAGAGATCATCTCTTGGAGAACTGAGGAGCGCGACGTGCTTTCTTCAAGCCGTACTTCTTTCTTTCCTTCATTCTCGGATCTCTCGTGAGATATCCTTCTTTTTTCAAAGCGGGACGAAGTTCGGGTTCCGCAACGATAAGCGCTCTCGCGATGCCGTGACGGATCGCGCCTGCCTGACCGGTGAAGCCGCCGCCGTTTACGTTGACGAAAACGTCGTACTTGGATTCCGTTTCCGTAAGCACGAGGGGCTGACGGATGATCAGTTTCAAAGTGTCAAGGTCGCAATATTCGTCAATGCTTCTGCCGTTGATGTTGATCGCGCCCGTGCCGCCGGGGATGAGTCTGACTCTCGCAACGGCGCATTTTCTTCTGCCCGTTCCCCAGTACTGAAGTTTTTTCTTAACAGATACTTTTGCCATGACCGATTCCTCCGATTATTTCTCTAACGTCAGTTCGACGGGCTGCTGCGCCTGGTGATTGTGCTCCGCACCTTTGTAGACCCTGAGTTTGGTCAACATCTGTCTGCCGAGCTTGTTCTTGGGGAGCATACCTTTTACCGCTTCGTAAACGGCAAGGTCGGATTTTTCAGCCATCATTCTGCTATACGGGATCTGCTTGAGTCCGCCGATATAACCCGTGTGGTAAGTGTAATATTTCTGTTCCAGTTTTTTACCCGTAAGAACGACCTTGTCGGTGTTCACTACGATCACGAAGTCGCCGGTGTCGACGTTCGGGGTGAACGTGGGCTTGTTTTTTCCGCGAAGGATTGCGGCAACCTGCGAGGCAAGTCTGCCGAGAGCCATTCCGGAAGCGTCGACGACGTACCATTTTCTTTCAACCGTCTGGTTGGTAGCCATGTAACTCTTCATCGTATCATCTCCGATATTTTATTATATAGAGGAACGACCTGTCAGAGGGGCTAGTTCATCAAGCGTACGTTTCCTTATAATCACCGTATCATTTTATAAAATTTCCGCTTTTTTGTCAAGCGTTTGAAAGGGTTTTCCGCAAAAAAAAGCGTTTTTCCTTTTTTCAGGGGCTTTTTTGCGGATCACCGCCGTTTTCGTCCTCTTTCCCGGGGGCGGGAGAACCGTATTCTACCGAAAGCAGGGTGAGACCCTGCGGCGGCATGGTGATCCCCGCGAGCGAGCGGTCCTTTTTTCCGAGCACTTCCTTCACGGCTTCGGGCGGTATTTTCCCTTCCCCGACCCTGAGCAGGGTGCCCGCGGCGATCCGCACCATATTATAGAGGAAGCCGTTGCCGCGGATGACGAAAAACACGTCTTCTCCCCGTCGGAAAACCCTGGATTCGTACACCGTCCGCACGGTGTTTTTCACCGAGGAATTGCTCGCGAGAAAACAGGAAAAATCGTGTGTGCCGACGAGATATTCCGCCGCTTCCGCCATGCGGGAGACGTCCGTACGGGGATCGACGCGTACGGCGTACCGGTTTTTCAGCGGAAGTTCGACGGGGGAGAGGTATGCGGCGTAACGGTACGTTTTTTCCTTTGCGGAAAACCGCGCGTGAAACCCTTCTTCTCCTTCGCGGCTCGAAAGGACGGAGACGTCGGCGGGAAGAACGGCGTTGAGGGCGGGGGCGAAGCGTTCGGGCGGGATGGCGGAGCGGGTGTCGAAGTGGGCGACTTGCGCCGCCGCGTGTACGCCGCTGTCCGTTCTGCCGCTCCCCGTCACGGAGACGGTTTCGCCCGTCAGTCCGGAAAGGGCGCGTTCGAGGGTCCCCTGGACCGTTCGTTTTTCCGGCTGGACCTGCCAGCCGCAGAAGTCCGTTCCGTCGTATGAAAGTGTAAGGACGATTCTTTTCATTTCTGTCTCCGTCGGGCGGTACGTCTGTCCGCCTTTCCTGCGCGAAAGGCGATTCAATAGAGCACGGGAAGAAGGTAAGCGTAAACGTTGCACAGGATGACCCCTGCGAGAAGGGCGCCCGTGACGAGAAGGGCGAGGAGATCCCGATAGGAAAATTTCAGTTTTTTGTATTTCGTCCGCTTGGAACTGCCCGCGTAGCAACGGGCGTCCATCGCGTCGCCGAGTTCGTTCGCGCGGCGGAATGCGCTGACCAGCAAGGGAACGAGAACGGGCACGAGCGCCTTCGCACGGGAAACGAGATTTCCGCTTTCGAAGTCCGCGCCTCTCGCTTTCTGCGCGCGGATGATGCGGTCGGTCTCTTCCGCAAGGGTGGGGATCATGCGGAGGGCGATGGACATGATGAGCGCGAGATCGTGCACGGGGAAACGGATGAGCGCAAGGGGAGCGAGCAGAGATTCCAGACCGTCCGTCAGGCTGACGGGGGTGGTGGTGAGGGTGAGGACCGAACTTCCCATGACGAGAAAGATGATCCGGAGAGCGAAAAAGGACGCGGAGACGAGCCCCTGAACGGTCACACGCCAGAACAGCACCACGTCCCCTTCCTTCGGCGTGTAGAACAGGACGTTCAGCACGAAGGTGAAGAGAATGAGAATGACGATGCCTTTGACGCTTTTCAGCACCGAGCGGACGGGCACGCGCGAAAAGGCGATCGCAAGGAGCAGAAAGATCAGGCAGACGGCGAGTCCGTAAAAATTTTTCGCGAGGAACACCGCTACGATATAAACGATTAAAAGCAGTAGTTTCGCCCTCGGATCCATGCGGTGCACGGGAGATTCCGAAGGGTAATACTGACCGAAAGTCATGTCGCTCAACATAGAACACCTGTAAAGAAAAAATAACTTATAAGCCGATGATCGGTCGTTTTAAGGGTTTTATACCCGCTTTCCCCGATAGAGTTGCGCTACCTTACGGACGAAATCGTCCGAGCGGAGGGGAAAGGCGTTTCCGAGTCCTTTTTCCGCGAGGGCGTCCGCGATCTTCCGCGTGACGGGCACGTCCAGACGGAGTTCTTCCAATTCCTTCCGACGGGAGAAGACCTCTTCGGGAGTTCCCGTCATGACGACGCGCCCCTCGGAAAAGACGGCGAGGGCGTCGCAGTTTTCGGCGACGTCGTCCATATCGTGCGAGACGACGACGACCGTCTTCTTTCCCCCGTCGTGTATGCGGTGGAGAAGAGCCATCAGTTCGTTTTTGCCCGCGGGGTCGAGCCCTGCGACGGGTTCGTCGAGGACGAGGACTTCGGGGTCGGAGACGAGTACGCCCGCGATGGCGACCCGTCGCTTTTGTCCGCCCGAGAGATCGAAGGGAGATTTGTCCGCAACGGAATCGTCGAGTCCGACCGTTCTCAGGGCGGCGAACACCGCCGCGCGTTCTTCTTCCTTGCTTTTTTCGGGAAAGAAATTGTGATAGCCGAACGCCACGTCTTCGTAAACGGTGGTGGCAAAGAGTTGATATTCGGGGTATTGGAAGACCATGCCGATCTTCGCCCGAAGGGCGCGCAATCCTTTTTTATCCGTCTTTTTGCCCTTGGAAAGGTCGAGGTCGCCGACGGTGAGCGTGCCGCTCTCCACGGGGATCAGTCCGTTCAGGTGCTGGATGAAAGTGGATTTTCCGCTTCCCGTATGCCCGATAATGCCGAAGAAGGAGCCCTCACGGATGGTCAGCGTAACGTCGTCGAGGGCTTTTTTGGCAAACTTCGTCTTCCGGTTGTAAGTAAAAGTCAGTCCGTCTGCAACAATTCGCATAATTTTTCCGTAAGCTCCTCCGTCGTCAGAATTCCGTCGCCGACGGGAACGCCGTTTTCGTTGAGTTTTTTCGCGAGTTCCGCCGCGCGGGGCAGTTCCAGCCCGCACGCGCGGAGAAGGTCGGTCCGGGCGAACAGTTCTTTCGGCGTACCGGCGAAAGCGAGTTCGCCATTCCGCAGAACGAACGCCTCGTCGGCGTCCGTTGCCTCGTCCATATAATGGGTGATATCGATCACGGTGATGCCGTGTTCTTTCTGCAGTTTGCGTATGACGTCCAGAACCTCTCTGCGCCCTTTGGGGTCGAGCATGGAGGTCGATTCGTCGAGAATGACGATTTCGGGACGGAGGGCGAGCACGCCCGCGATGGCGACGCGCTGTTTTTGTCCGCCCGAGAGACGGGAGACCTGCGCGTGGCGGAATTGCTCCGTGCCCGTCGCTTCGAGGGCGAAGGCGATGCGTTCGGCGATCTCTTCCCTCGGCATGCCGACGTTTTCGGGGCCGAAGACGACGTCGTCCTCCACGATGGAGGCGATCTGCTGATTGTCGGGGTTCTGAAAGACCATGCCGGCGGACTTGCGGATCTCGAAGAGCAGGTCGCCGTCCGCCGCGCGGACGGTGTCTTTTCCGAGAACGACGACGTTCCCTTCGTTCGGCAGAATGAGGGCGTTGATCAACTTCGCGGCAGTCGATTTGCCGCTCCCGTTCCTTCCGAGCACGACGGAAAAAGAGCCCTGTCGGATCGAAAAAGAGAGGGAGTTGAGAACGGGGGCGTCGTCGCCCGGATAGCGGTAGGTCGCGTTTGTGAATTCGATAGCGTTCATAATGTGTACGTCCGTTCGTTTGCGGCGTCCGTTTGCGGCGCCGCGGAAGAGCCGACGCGCTCCGAAGGACCGGTCAGCGGTCGCGGATGGCGTCGATGGGTTTTTTGCGCGCGAATTTCCTGACGGGCAGGAAGGTCGCGACGGTCACGACGATCACGCAGACGAGAAGGGTCAGCGCGATCGGACGGATGCCGAAATGCAGTACGGTGACGATCATGCCGAGTTCGTTGCGGAAGACGCCGTTGAGGACGACCGTCAGGACGAGGGTCGCCGCGAGGGAGAGGACCACGTCGACGATGGCAATGATCGAGGATTCGGAGAAGAAAATGCGGAAGACGTCGGCGGAGCGGGAGCCGATGGCGCGCAGCACGCCGATCTCCTTCCGCTTGAAGGAGATGCTCGTTCCGATAAAGTTCGCCAGCATGAGGGAGGAGAACAGGGAGAAGAAAATACCGATGACGGTGAACACCCTCTTCAGGACGAAGAGGATATCGTCGATCTGGTTGAGTTCGTAGACGACGGGATGAACGAGTTCGTATCCGACGTTTCCGAAGCGTTCGGATTCCAGGGAGACGAGTTTCGTGAGGTCGGATTTGTCCTGCGAGAGCGCACCCGTCAGAAAATCGTAATAGTAGTCCGCCGTGCCGCAGGAAAGTTCGTCGGCAAGCCCTTCGGAGACGACGGCGGAAAGAGAGGAGTCGTTATGGTAATCGAAACAGATCCCGACGACTTTGAGTTCTCTGTCCTCGGCGACGGCGTATCCGCCGCGGTCGGCGTCGTAAACGTATTCCGTCATCCAGACAGAGTCCGGAACGGAGAAGGCTTTGAGAAAAATCTTTCCCCCTTCGTAAAGGGCGGTCGTATCTTCCTCGTTGAGAAGAGTTTCGGCGTAATCGACGTAATCGACGAAGCCTTCGGGAAGGTCG
>CAMAJQ010000065.1 GCA_945835865.1 uncultured Clostridia bacterium | reverse complement strand
GGGGACGGCGTCGCCGACGACGGCAGTCTGCGCGGGTCGAGCGAGATCGTCGCTGGGCGCATCAAGGAGGAGATCCAGAAAAAAGTCGACCTCGCCGGCATCGAGATCCTCGAGGCGAAGATCACTTATCTTGCGTACGCCACCGAGATCGCCGCGGTCATGCTGCAGCGCCAGCAGGCGTCTGCCATCGTGGACGCGAGGAAGATGATCGTCGAAGGGGCGGTCGGCATGGTGGAAATGGCGCTCGACCGCTTGGAGAAAAACGGATCGGTGAAACTCGACGAGGCGAGAAAGGCGGCGATGGTCTCCAACCTGCTCGTCGTTCTGTGCGGCAACAGGGACGCGCAGCCCGTCGTCAACTCGGGCGCCGTCGATCCTTCGTAAAAAATTTTCTTCCGGGAAAAGGTACCGTATGGGAATCGTAGAAATTTTATTGCTTGCGGTGGGGCTGTCCATGGACGCCTTCGCCATTTCCGTCTGTAAGGGGCTTTCGGTGCAGAAGATCTCCGCGAAACACTATCTCGCGGTCGGTCTTTGGTTCGGCGGGTTTCAGATGCTGATGCCCGCGATAGGCTTTTTTCTCGGCTCTGCCTTCGCGAAATACGTGCAGGCGGTCGACCACTGGATCGCCTTCGTCCTGCTCGCCCTGCTCGGCGCAAACATGCTCAAAGAGGCGTTTTCCAAAGAGGAAGTTCAGCCGGACGCCTCTTTCGGCTTCAAAACCATGCTCGTCCTGTCCGTGGCGGACAGCATCGACGCCCTTGCCGCGGGCGTTTCCTTCGCCTTTATCGACGGGGGAAACGTCTTTCTCGCGATCGGGATGATCGGCGTCGTCACCTTCGCGTTTTCCTGCGCGGGGCTTAAACTCGGCAACGTGTTCGGCGTGCGCTATAAAAAGCGGGCGGAAATCGTCGGCGGGGTCATTCTCATTCTGCTCGGGCTGAAAATCCTTCTTTCCGATCTCGGGGTGCTGCCCTTCTGACGGGGAGAGAGAAAAAACGGAAGGGAAAAATTTTCAGAAAGATTTTCCTTCTTTTCATGAATATTTGCATAAAAAAAGTTGACTAAGGGAATAAAAAATGTTAAAATAAACGAGATAATGGTCTCAGAATGCGAGGCAAGGCTTTTTTATGCTCGTTTTTCCGCGCAAGGGCGGAGGGCAAAGCGGCCCGTTCCTTCCCGCGGGGAGGGGAGACCGTCGTCGTTATCGTCGCTTTCTTTAAACGGGTTAGGGTCCGTTTTCAGAATATTCCATTAAAATAAGGAGGTAAAAAATGCCGACCATCAACCAGCTCATCAAACAGGGCAGAGTTACGGCGAAGGACAAGAGTAAGGCACCTATCATGGACAGATGCCCGCAGAAGAGAGGCGTATGCCTTTCCGTCACGACCACTTCTCCCAAAAAGCCGAATTCCGCGCTCCGTAAGATCGCAAGAGTCCGTCTGACGAACAAGCAGGAAGGTACCGTCTACATTCCCGGCGAAGGTCACAACCTTCAGGAACACAGTTCGGTCCTCATCCGCGGCGGAAGAGTCAGAGACCTGCCCGGCGTGAGATATCACATCATCCGCGGCACGCTCGACACCGCAGGCGTTGCGAAGAGAAAACAGGCAAGAAGCAAATACGGCGCGAAACGCCCCAAATAATTGCAGCCTTTTTTGAACCGCACTTTTAGCACGAAATTTTATCCTACTTATCGGAAATTCTGAAAACGCTCGAAAAGTAGGCAGTACGGCAATTCGATTGCCGGAAGGTTCGCCCGCGGAGTTTTCCGCGCGAGGCGATAGCTGTACCGGGTTTTGAATACCCTATAATAATTTAAAGGAGGACAAAGAAATGCCAAGAAGAGGTAACGTCCCGAAGAGAGACGTTCTGCCCGATCCCGTATACGGCAATAAGGTCGTGACCAAACTGATCAACCAGGTCATGCTTGACGGCAAGAAAGGAACGGCGCAGACCATCGTTTACGAAGCCCTTGCGAAAGCGCAGGCAAAACTCGGCGTCGAACCGATGGACATATTTAATCAGGTCATGAACAACGTAATGCCCCTTCTCGAAGTCAAAGCGAGAAGAGTCGGGGGCTCCAACTATCAGGTGCCCATCGAGATCAGACCCGAGAGAAGACAGACTCTCGCGATCCGCTGGATCGTCGCGAGCGCGAGAAAGAGAAGCGACAGAGATATGAGCAACAAACTCGCCGCCGAACTCATGGACGCGTACAACAACACCGGCGGCGCGGTCAAGAAGAAGGAAGACACGCACAGAATGGCAGAGGCAAACAAGGCGTTTGCGCACTACCGCTGGTAATTGGAGACTGCTATGCCGAGACAATTCGATTTATACCATACAAGAAATATCGGTATCATGGCGCACATCGACGCCGGCAAGACGACCACGACCGAGCGTATCCTGTTCTACACGGGCAAGACGCATAAACTCGGCGAGGTTCACGACGGCGCCGCCACGATGGACTTCATGGTTCAGGAACAGGAGAGAGGCATCACCATCTGCTCCGCCGCGACCACCTGCTTCTGGAAGGGAAACAGGATCAACATCATCGATACCCCGGGACACGTCGACTTTACGGTCGAGGTCGAAAGATCTCTCCGCGTACTCGACGGCGCCGTCGCCACCTTCTGCGCGAAGGGCGGCGTCGAGCCTCAGTCGGAAACGGTCTGGAGACAGGCGGACAAGTATCACGTTCCCCGTATCGCGTACGTCAACAAAATGGATATCAACGGCGCCAATTTCGATAACGCCGTCCGCATGATGAGAGAGAGGCTGAAGGCGAACGCCATGCCCATCTGCCTTCCCATCGGTAAGGAAGACACCTTCTGCGGAATCATCGACCTCGTCGCCAACGATTCCATTATCTATCACGACGATCTCGGAAAGGACTTCACCGTCGGACCGATCCCCGCGGAATACGCCGATCAGGCGGCGGAAGCGAGAGCGGCTCTGATGGAGGCGTGCGCCGAACAGGACGACGCGCTGATGGAGAAATTCTTCGAGACGGGCGAACTTTCCGTCGACGAGATGAAAACGGCGCTCCGCAAAGGCACCATCTCGATGGCGATCGTTCCCGTTCTCTGCGGTTCCAGTTATAAAAACAGAGGCGTTCAGCACCTGCTCGACGCCATCGTCGATTATCTTCCCAGCCCCATCGACGTCGATCACGTCAAGGGCGTCAACCCGGACACGGGCGCGGAAGAAGTCAGAAAGACGGACGACGAAGAGCCGTTTGCCGGACTCGCGTTCAAGATCGTCGCCGATCCCTTCGTCGGGAAACTCGCGTTCTTCCGCGTGTATTCGGGCGTTCTGACCGCAGGTTCTTACGTTTACAACTCCACCAAGGAGAAAAAGGAGAGGGTCGGAAGACTTCTCCTCATGCACGCCAACCACAGAGAGGAGATCGACGAGATCTACTCGGGCGATATCTGCGCGATCGTCGGTCTGAAAGATACGACGACGGGCGACACTCTCTGCGACGAAGCGCACCCGATCATTCTCGAGAACATGGAATTCCCCGAGCCGGTCATTCAGGTCGCGATCGAGCCCAAGACGAAAGCGGGTCAGGAAAAAATGACCCTCGCTCTTCTCAAGCTCGCCGAGGAAGACCCCACGTTCAAGTTCTATACGGACAAAGAGACCGGGCAGACCATCATCGCCGGCATGGGCGAACTTCACCTCGAGATCATCGTCGACAGACTTCTGCGCGAATTCAAGGTCGAAGCGACCGTCGGCAAGCCGCAGGTTTCCTACAAAGAGACCTTCAGAAAAGCGGTCGAAGCCGAAGGAATGTACAAGAGACAGTCCGGCGGTAAAGGTCAGTACGGTCACTGCCGCGTCAGATTCGAGCCCCTCGAGCCCGGTTCCGGCTTCGTGTTCGAAGACGAAACGGTCGGCGGCTCCATTCCGAAGGAATACATCGAGCCCGTCAGAAAGGGTATCGAAGAGGCTGCCAAGAACGGCTTCCTCGCCGGTTACGAAATGGTCGATTTCAAAGCCGTCGTTTACGACGGGTCCTATCACGAGGTCGACTCGTCCGAAATGGCGTTCAAGATCGCGGGTTCTCTCGCATTCAAGGACGGCATGAAGAAGGCGAATCCCGTACTGCTCGAACCCATCATGAAGGTCGAGATCGTCACCCCCGAAGATTACTTCGGCGACCTGATGGGCAGCGTTTCTTCCAAGAGAGGTACCATTCTCGGCACCGAGGACAGAAACGGATCCAAGGTCATCGATTCCTTCGTTCCTCTTTCCGAAATGTTCGGTTATGCGACCGACTTAAGATCGAGAACGCAGGGCAGAGGACAGTTCACGATGCAGTTCGACCACTTCTCGGAGTGCCCGAAATCCATTGCGGAAAAGATCATCGGCGAAAGATCGGTCAAGCACGACGACTGATCCCGCCCCGTCGGTTTTCCCGGGGAAAACCTTTCCGGGAAACCCTGAAACCCCGCGACAATGCGGAAATGCGCGTCCCCGCAGAAGGGACGGCGTGAAATCAATTATTTTATCGCCCCGCAGGGCGGTACGGTAATACAAAATAAAAAATAAAAAAGAAAATTTTTCGGAGGAAACAAAAATGGCAAAAGCTAAATTTGACAGAAGCAAGCCGCACGTAAACATCGGTACGATCGGCCACGTTGACCACGGCAAGACCACGCTTACCGCTGCTATCACCATGACGATGGCTGCGAAGGGCGACGCTGAAGCGATGAGATATGACCAGATCGATAAAGCGCCCGAAGAGAAAGCGAGAGGTATCACGATCAACACCGCTCACGTTGAATACCAGACCGACAAGAGACACTACGCTCACGTCGACTGCCCGGGCCACGCCGACTACGTCAAGAACATGATCACCGGCGCCGCTCAGATGGACGGTGCTATCCTCGTCGTTGCCGCTACCGACGGTCCCATGCCGCAGACCAGAGAACACATCCTTCTTGCCCGTCAGGTCGGCGTTCCCTACATCATCGTATTCCTGAACAAATGCGATCAGGTCGACGATCCCGAACTTCTCGAACTCGTTGAAATGGAAGTCAGAGGACTTCTCGACGAGTACGGATTCCCCGGTGACGACACCCCGATCATCAAAGGTTCGGCTCTCAAGGCTCTTGAAAAAGCGTCCAGCGGCTGCTCCAACGAGGAAATTCTTAACTCTCCCGAATGCAAGTGCATTCTCGAACTGATGGATGCGATCGACTCCTACATTCCCACCCCGGAAAGAGACGATGCGAAGCCCTTCCTTCTTCCCGTCGAAGACGTGTTCACGATCTCCGGTCGTGGTACCGTTGCTACGGGCAGAGTGGAAAGAGGTGTTGCTCACGTCGGCGATCCCGTCGAGATCATCGGTCTTCAGGATAAGCCCTCGACTTCCGTCATCACCGGTCTTGAAATGTTCAGAAAGAGCCTTGACGAAGCAATGGCAGGCGATAACGTCGGCGCGCTTCTTCGTGGTATCGACAGAAACGGCATTGAAAGAGGCCAGGTTATCGCGAAGCCCGGCACGGTGAAAGCGCACACCGAATTCAGCGGTCAGGTTTACGTTCTGACCAAAGAAGAAGGCGGCCGTCACACCCCGTTCTTCAACAACTACAGACCTCAGTTCTATTTCAGAACGACGGACGTTACGGGAACCATCAAACTTCCCGAAGGCGTTGAAATGGTCATGCCCGGCGACCACATCACGATCGACGTTGCGCTCATCAC
>CAMAJQ010000064.1 GCA_945835865.1 uncultured Clostridia bacterium | reverse complement strand
TTACCCGTTTTGCCCGCGTCCTTTCCGGTCAATACGAATACCGTGTCGTTCTTTTTAACTTTCATCTCTGACCTCTCCTTACAGTACTTCCGGGGCAAGCGAAATGATTCTCATGTAATCCTTTTCGCGGAGTTCCCTTGCGACGGGTCCGAAGATACGGGTCCCTCTCGGCTGTTTCTGATTGTCGATGATGACGGCTGCGTTGTCGTCGAATCTGATGTGCGTTCCGTCCGGTCTTCTCAGTCCTTTGGAACTTCTCACGATGACCGCTTTCACGACTTCGCCCTTCTTGACGGCTCCGCCCGGAGTCGCCGTTTTCACACTGGCTACGATGACGTCGCCGATGTTTCCACACTTTCTGAACGAACCGCCGAGAACTCTGATGCACATGATCTCTTTCGCTCCCGAGTTGTCCGCCGCTTTTAATCTGGTCTGTGGCTGTATCATAACTGCGTCCTCCTATCTTATTTCGCCTTTTCGATGATTTCGGCAACTCTCCAGTTCTTGTCTTTGGAAAGTTTTCTCGTCTCGACGATTCTGACTTTATCGCCTACGCCGCACTCGTTGTTCTCGTCGTGCGCCTTATAACTCTTGGAAGTCGTCAGGGTCTTCTTGTAAAGGGGATGTTTCGCCTTCGATTCCACGTTGACGACGACCGTCTTATCCATCTTGTCGGAAATCACGATCCCGACTCTTTCTTTCCTTAAATTTCTTTCCATATCTCTCCTCCGATGATCACGCGTTCGCCTTGATTTCTCTGGCGCGGATTTCCGTCTTGATTCTGGCGATATCCTTTTTGGTCGTCGTGATGACGTTGGGATTTTCGAGTTGTCCGGTGGCGTGGCTGAAACGCAATTTAAAAAGTTCATCCTTGAGATCGGCAAGCCTGCTCGCCAATTCGTCGTTGGTCATTCCGTGAATATCCTTTGCTTTCATGATTAACCTTCCGCTCCTTCGTTGTTATTCTCTTTCTTGACGAATTTCGTCTTGATGGGGAGCTTGTAACCGGCGAGTCTCATCGCCTCTCTTGCGTCCGCTTCCGAAACGCCCGCCATTTCAAACAAAACTCTGCCCGGCTTTACGACCGCAACCCAGTATTCGACGGAACCTTTACCGGAACCCATTCTGGTTTCGGCAGGCTTCTTCGTGATGGGCTTGTGGGGGAAGATGTCGATCCATACCTGTCCGCCGCGCTTGATGAATCTGGTCATCGCGATACGGGCGGCTTCTATCTGATTGGAAGAAACCCAGGCGGAACCTTCGGCAACGAGCGCGTATTCGCCGTAAGCAATCTTATTGCCCTTGGTGACCTTGCCCGTCATTCTGCCGCGGTGCTGCTTTCTTCTCTTAACTCTCTTCGGCATTAACATATTAAGCTTCGCCTCCTTCCGTTCTCTTTGCTTCGCCTAAAACTTCGCCCTTGTACACCCAGACCTTTACGCCGATCGCGCCGAAAGTGGTGTGAGCCGTCGCGAAACCGTAATCGATGTCCGCGCGAAGGGTCTGAAGGGGAATGGAACCGTCGTGATACTGTTCGCATCTCGCGATTTCCGCGCCGTCGAGACGGCCGCTGACCATGACCTTGATCCCCTTGACGCCAACTCTCATCGCTTTGGAGATCGCCTGCTTCATGCTTCTTCTGAAGGACGCTCTCTTTTCCAGCTGAGCGGCGATCGATTCGGCGATGAGAAGGGCGTCCGCGTCGGGTTTTTTCACCTCGACGATGTTGACGGCGACCTGCTTGCCTTTGGTGATTCTGGCAAGGTTCTTTTTCATCACTTCGATCTCTGCGCCGGCTTTACCGATCAGAACGCCCGGACGGGCGGTGTGAATGACGATGGCGATCCTGCCGGCCGCTCTCTCGATGAAAATCTTGGAGATGGCGGAAGCGTAATAGGTCGTCTTGACGTATTTTCTGATTTCGTAATCCTCTTTCAGATAGGCTCCGAAGTCCTTTTTGTCGGCATACCATTGGGTATCCCAGTTTTTAATGATTCCTACTCTTAAACCGTGCGGATTAACTTTCTGTCCCATAATAGCCTCCTTACTTGGTCATCGCGTCGAGAACGACGGTAATGTGGCAGGTTCTCTTTAAAATTCTGAAGGCTCTGCCGTGATCCTTCGGCTGCATTCTCTTGAGCGTCGGTCCCTGATCGGCATAACATTCCGCGATTTTGAGGTCGTGCATATTCATGCCGAGGTTGTGCTCCGCGTTCGCTCCGGCGGAAAGGACGACCTTTTTGATCGGCTCCGCTCCCGCTTTGGACACGTTTTCGAGAATGGCGACCGCTTCGGTCACGCTCTTGCCTCTGATGAGGTCGAGAACCACCCTTACCTTGTAGGGAGAAATTCTCACGTATTTCGCAACCGCTCTGGGTCTTTTGTCTTTGTTTTCCTCAATTCTCTGAGTTTTGATCTTCATGTTCTTAGCCATTGTACCTTACCTCCGATCAACCTGTCGTCTTGGAGCCGGAATGCCCCTTGAACGTTCTGGTGGGCGCGAACTCGCCGAGTTTGCATCCGACCATATCTTCGGTGATATATACGGGAACGTGTTTTCTTCCGTCGTATACGGCGATCGTATGACCGACCATCTGAGGGAAGATCGTCGAGCTTCTCGACCACGTTTTCAATACCGTCTTTTTGTTTTCGGCGTTCATCGCTTCCACTCTCGCAAGAAGTTTCGCCTGTACGTAAGGTCCTTTTTTAACGCTTCTGCTCATAAACCGTATCCTCCTTAATTGACTCTCTTGATGATGAATTTAGAGGTCTTATTCTTCTTCTTTCTCGTCTTGTAGCCGAGAGCGGGTTTACCCCAAGGAGTCATAGGACCTGCGTGACCGACGGGACACTTGCCCTCGCCGCCGCCGTGCGGGTGATCGCAGGGGTTCATGACGGAACCTCTGACGGTAGGTCTGATACCCATGTGTCTGACCTTACCGGCTTTACCGATGCGGATGATCTCGTGATCGAGGTTCCCCACCTGACCGATGGTCGCCTTGCACTTGACGGGAACGTATCTCATTTCGCCGCTCGGCATTTTCAGCGTCGCCATGTCGCCTTCTCTTGCCATCAGCTGAGCAGCCATACCGGCGGCTCTCGCGATCTGTCCGCCTTTACCGGGCTGGAGTTCGATGTTGTGGACCATCGTACCGACGGGAATGTTCTCAAGGGGAAGGGCGTTGCCCGTCTTGATATCCGCATCCGGTCCGGAGACGATCACGTCGCCGACGCTTAATCCGATGGGAGCGAGAATGTATCTCTTTTCTCCGTCTTCATAGCAAAGAAGGGCGATATTCGACGTTCTGTTGGGATCGTACTCGATGGTCTTGACGACGGCTTTGATCCCGTCTTTATTTCTCTTGAAATCGATGATGCGGTATTTTCTCTTGTTTCCGCCGCCGTGATGTCTGACGGTGATTCTGCCCTGCGCGTTGCGACCCGCGGTGTGCCTCTGGTCTTCGACGAGAGATCTTTCGGGCTTCGTGCAGGTGATTTCTTCAAACGTGCTTACCGTCATGAAACGACGAGCCGCGGAAGTCGGTTTATATCTCTTGATACCCATAATTTAAGTCCTCCGTATTATTGCAGCGACTCGAAGAACGCGACAGGCTTGCTGTCCTTCTTCAGCGTGACGATTGCCTTCTTATAGTCGGAAGTATATCCCTGACTTCTGCCCATTCTCTTGAGCTTTCCGTGGCAATTCGCGGTGTTGACTTTTTCCACCTGAACGTCAAACAGTTTTTCGACTGCGAGTTTGATTTCGGTTTTGTTTGCGTTTTTCGCAACGACAAAGGTATACTTCTTATCCTTGATCGTCGCGTAGCTCTTCTCGGAAAGAAGAGGCTTAATAATGATATCTCTTTCCATTATTCTCCGTAAACCTCCTGTAATTTCTCAACAGCGCCTTTCGCGATGACGATCACCGCGTTCTTCACGACGTCATAGGTGTTGAGCTGATCGACGGGAAGGGTCTGCATTTCCTCAATGTTGCGAGCGGCTCTGATGACGAGCTGATCGTTGTCGTTCATGACCATGAGAACGGTCTTTTCAAAATGGAACGCCTTGCGGAAAGCGACCATCTCTTTGGTCTTGCCTTCGCTGACCGCGATCTCATCCAGCACGTAGAACTCGCCGTCGGAGATCTTTTTGGAAAGGGCGGAGAAAAGCGCCGTTCTCCTGGCGGTGACGTTCATTTTCTTGCTGTAATCTCTGGACTTGGGAGCGAACACCACGCCGCCCTTGATCCACTGCGGCGCTCTGGTCGAACCCTGTCTCGCGTTGCCGGTGTGCTTCTGTCTCCAGGGCTTCTTTCCGCCTCCGCGGACTTCCGTTCTGGTAAGAGTGCCCTTCGTGCCCTGACGGCTGTTCGCAAGTCTGGTCACGACCGCCTGATGAATGAGCGGTTCGTTATATTCGATCGCGAACAGTTCGTCCGCAAGATCCATCGCGCCCGTCTCTTTCCCGTTCATATTATAAATTTTAACGTTTGGCATATTTCTTCACACTCCTTATTTCGCGGTATTCACGACCGTTACGATCCCGCCCTTGGGTCCGGGAATGGCCCCTTTGATCAACAGAACGTTTCTGGCGGCGTCGACCTTGACGATCTCAAGGTTCTGGATGGTCACTCTTTCGTTACCGTACTGTCCCGGCATATGTTTGTTCTTGAAGACTCTCGACGGAGAACTGTTCGCGCCCATGGAACCGACCTCTCTGTGTACGGGGCCGACGCCGTGAGTCATCTTCAGTCTCTGCTGATTCCATCTCTTGATAACGCCCGAAAAACCGTGACCTTTGGTCTGTCCTACCACGTCGACCTTATCGCCTTCCGCGAAGGTCTCGACCGTGATGACTTGTCCGACCGCGTACGCGCTCGTATCGTCGAGTCTGAATTCTTTCAGAACTTTCTGGGGAGCGACGCCCGCTTTTTTGAACTGTCCCGCTTCGGGTTTGTTGAGCGCTTTCTCTTCGACTGCGCCGAAGCCCACTTTTACGGCTTCGTAACCGTCTTTCTCGACCGTTTTCAACTGAACGACCGGGCAAGGACCGGCTTCAACGACGGTGACCGGGATTACTTTTCCGTCTGCGGAAAAGATCTGGGTCATGCCTAACTTCTTTCCAATGATTGCTTTATTCATAGATAAAGTTCACCTCCGTATATTTAAAAACGTTTTTACCTGACTGAAAAAGGATCAGAGCTTGATTTTGACGTCGACGCCCGCCGGAAGATGGATGGAATCGAGGATCTTCGCATTCGTGGAATAGATATCGATCAGTCTCTTATGCGTCCTGATCTCAAACTGCTCTCTGCTGTCCTTGTCTTTGTGGGGAGAACGAAGAATGGTGACGACTTCCTTTTCCGTGGGAAGAGGAATGGGTCCGCTGATCTTCGCGCCCGCTTTCTTCATGGTTTCGACGATTCTTTCCGTTGCCTGATCGACCATTTTGTGGTCGTAAGCCGCCAACTTGATTCTGATTTTCTGACCTGCCATTGTGTTACCTCCGATTTTATACTAACAGTTTATCAACATTGCCGTGTGTGTCGCGCCCTGAGCATTAAAAAATCATTCGCCGCTGTGTGTTTTGCGAATGCCCCCTTCCCGCTCAAGCCCGCGGTTAGTCGCAAGGGTTATACCCTCACATTTGTCAACGAAAATTATCTTCCCGCTCATTCTTCGGGTTCCGGATCCCGAAGGCGAGCGCGGTTTCAAGTAACTTTCCGTCTCAACC
>CAMAJQ010000063.1 GCA_945835865.1 uncultured Clostridia bacterium | reverse complement strand
GACGAACGGAAAAGCCCCCGGGGCGGTTTTCCGTCCCGAGGGATGATTCGGTTTCAGTCGTCCTCTTTGGAAATTTCCGCCATGATCGCACATTCCATGCGCTTGCGGAAGAGGCGGCAGCCGACCCCGTAAACGCCGTTGACGGAACCCGTGGCGTGATAGGCGTTCGCCGCACAGCCGCCCGAACAGTACAGGCGAGCCCAACAATCGTCGCACTCCCTGCGGGTATACACGTTGCAGGAAGCGAACGGCTCCTGCGCGGAAAGGTCGGTCACCCCCTTCCATACGTCGCCGAGCCTGAACTTTTCTTCGCCGACGAACTGATGGCAGGGATAGAGATCTCCCCACGGGGTGACCGCCATGTATTCCGTTCCGCTCCCGCAGCCGGACACCCGTTTATAGACGCAAGGTCCCCCTTTCAGGTCGATCATGTAATGGTAAAAAGTGAAAGGTCTCCCCTCTCTTCTTCTGCGGATCATCAACTTTGCAAGTTCCTCGTACTGTCTTTCGACGACGGGAAGATCTTCTTCGGTCAGCGCGGAGGGGTCGTCCGCCTTGCACACGACGGGTTCCATGCTCAGTTCCGTAAAACCGAGATCGAGCATCGTGCGGATATCTTCGAGAAAGTCCGGATTGTAGTGGGTAAACGTCCCCCGCATATAATAGTTGCGGTTTTCCCTCGCCTGCACGAGTTTCCGGAAAAGAGGAACGATGCGGTCGTAACTGCCCCTGCCGGCGTAATCGACGCGGAAGCGGTCGTGCACCTCTTTTCTGCCGTCGAGGGAAAGGACGACGTTGCTCATCTCCCGATTGGCAAAGTCGATCACGTCGTCGTCGATCAGCATGCCGTTGGTCGTCAGCGTAAAACGGAAATTTTTGCCGTGCTCTTTTTCGACCGAACGGGCGTAGGCGACGAGGCGTTTCACCACGTCGAAATTCATCAGAGGCTCGCCGCCGAAGAAATCCACTTCGAGATTGCGCCGCGAACCCGAATTCGCCATGAGAAAATCGAGCGCCTGCTTTCCGACCTCAAAACTCATCAGCGCCCTTTCCCCGTGGTATTTGCCCTGGCTGGCAAAACAATAGGAACAGTTGAGATTGCAGGTATGCGCGACGTGCAGGCAAAGCGCTTTGACGACCCCCGCGCTCCTCTGTTTGAGAGAATCGGCAAGGGGGCGGAAGGCGTCCTCCGCAAAGAGTTTCCCCTCTTTTTTCAGAAGGGCGATCTCGTCGTAACATTCCGCGATCTCCCCTTCGCCACAATCGGGATATTTTCCCGACAGTTCGCGGACGATCTCTTCCCTGCTCCGGTCGGGGAATCTGCCGATGACGTCGTAAGCGAGTTCGTCCACCGAATGGACGCACCCGCTGCACCCGTCGATCACGATATGATAGCCGTTCAGCTGATATTGATGAACCATAAAAACCCTTTTCCCGCCCGCGGCGGGAGACAAAAATAGAGCCCGCCACCCCGATAAACGGGACCGCGAGCCGTCAACGTCCTTTCATGGCTTTCCCGGAAAAGGCGCGGAAATCTTCCCGCACCCCGGCGAAGCCTGTTCCCCGGATTCCGCCCCGTCGGAAGCGGAGCGACCCCGGATTATTTGCTTTCTTTGGAATTTTCGCACTTCTGATTGGCGATCCCGCAGCTCGTCTTGCAAGCGGACTGGCAGGAAGTCTGGCATTCGCCGCATCCGCCCTTGACAGCGCTTTCGCAAAGATTTCTGGTTTCAATCGTTTTCACGTGTTTCATTTCAATCGTCTCCGTCCTGTTTTTTCGCCCCGCGCGGAGAGATATCCGCCCGGAACCTTTCTTTTTTCCATTATAACACACGGCGAGCCGATTGTCAACGAAATATCGTTTGCGTTCAAAATATTTCCGCGCCCGATCCGCCGTTTTTTGAAAGGATCAATCTTCCGGCAGGACGACGAGTCCTCTCTCGTACAGTTTCTGCAGCGAGAGCAGAATGCCGAGTTTGGCGTGATACCAGGTCAGTCCGCCCTGGAAATAGACGGCGTACGGTTCGCGGACGGGTCCGTCGGCGGAAAGCTCGATGGAAGAGCCCTGCACGAACGCCCCCGCCGCCATGATCACCTTGCTGTCGTATCCCGGCATATCCCAGGGAATGGGGGTGACGTAACTGTCGACGGGCGCCGCCTCCTGAATGCCTTTGCAGAAGGCGACCATCTTTTCCTCGCTGCCGAGTTCGACCGCCTGAATGATATCGTATCTCTCCGCCGCGCCCGAAGGGACGACGCGGAACCCGAGTTTTTCATAGAGGTTGGCGGCGAAAATCGCCCCCTTTAACGCCCCTGCGACGACGGTCGGCGCCAGAAAAAAGCCCTGGTAAAAACTCGTCATCACGCCGAGGCTCGCCCCGACTTCCTGCCCGAGCCCGGGCGCGGACAGGCGGTAAGCGCAACGGTCGACGCATTCCTTCGTACCGACGATATATCCCCCGATCGGCGCAAGCCCGCCGCCGGGATTCTTGATGAGCGAACCGACGGTCATATCCGCCCCGAAATCGGAAGGTTCGTATTCCTCGACGAACTCGCCGTAGCAGTTGTCTACCATGACGAGGACGTCCGGTCTGATCTTTTTCACGAAAGAGATCATCTCCGCGATCTGAGAAACGGACAGAGTCGGGCGGGTCTGATACCCTTTGCTCCGCTGGACGGCGATCACCTTTGTCTTTTCCCCCATCGCCGCGGCGATCCCGTCGAAATCGAAGGTCCCGTCGGGAAGGAGATCGACCTGCCGGTAGGAAACGCCGTATTCCCTGAGCGAACATTTCGACGGACGGATGCCGATGACCTCTTCCAGCGTGTCGTAAGGCTTGCCCGAAACGGAGAGCAGTTCGTCCCCGGGAAGCAGGTTTGCCGACAGCGCGACGGTCAGCGCGTGCGTGCCGCACACGATCTGCGGACGGACGAGCGCGGCTTCGGTATGAAAGGCGTCGGCGTACACCTTTTCGATCTTGTCTCTCCCGAGGTCGTTATAACCGTACCCCGTACTCGCGGCAAAGCAGGCGACGTCCACCTTGTTCTTGCGCATGGCGTTCAGAACCTTGCACTGATTGTATTCCGCAACGCGGTCGATGCCCTCGAATCTCTCTTTCAGCAACCCGATGATTTTTTCGCCGAACGAATAAACCTCGTCCGAAACCCCCGCTTCGCGGTACGCCCTGGTTATTTCCATCTCTTTATCCTTTTGCTCCGCCCCCTACCGGGCGCGACGCGATTTCGTCACGCAATATTGTACCACACCGCGCAAAATAAGGCAAACGAAAAGCCCCGCTTTTGCAAAAAAGGCGGGGCTCGTCTTGCCGTCTTCCTTCGGCAAGGGCGTTTCCTCCCGGGAAAACGCTTGTCGGAAACGCCTGCTCACCGACTTATATGCGCACTTGTTCACCCGTAAAACCGTTTCAGACTTCCCTGTCCAGCACGCGGTGCAGAAACTCCGCCGTACGGGGATTTGCCGGACGGTTGAAGATGACTTCGGGCGAAGCGTCCTCGGCGACCACCCCGCCGTCCATAAAGACCACGCGGGAGGAGACTTCCCTGGCGAAACTCATCTCGTGGGTGACGACGATCATCGTCAGACCCGAGGAGGCGAGTTCCTTCATGACGTGCAGAACTTCGCCGACCATTTCGGGATCGAGGGCGGAAGTAGGCTCGTCGAAGAGAAGGACGTCCGGATCCATCGAGAGGGCGCGCGCGATCGCGACGCGCTGTTTTTGTCCGCCGGAAAGTTGCCTGGGGCGGGCGTTGACGTAAGCGTCCATGCCGACTTTCGCGAGGAAACGCATCGCCGTTTCCTCGGCTTCCGCCTTGCTTCTCCCCAGCACCCTTCTCTGCCCGACGACGCAGTTTCTGAGAACGTTCATATTGTTGAACAGATTGAACTGCTGAAAGACCATGCCGACTTTCGTGCGGTAACGGCGGAGATCGAAATCCTTTCCGAGGACGTTCTCCCCGCAGAACTCGATGCTGCCGGACGAAGGCCGCTCCAGAAGATTGATGCAGCGGAGCATGGTGCTTTTCCCGGAACCGGACGCGCCGATCACCGAGACGACTTCTCCTTTGCGGACGGAGAGGTCGATCCCCTTGAGAACGCGGTTCGTCCCGAAGGATTTGGTCAGGTTTTTCAAAACCACGATCGGTTCGTCAGTCATTCGGGGCGTCCTCCTTGGTAATTCTGATCATCGAAGCGGAATCGCTTTGCGAACCGCAGATGGTGTAAGTCGACTTGCCTTCCAGCAATCTTTCGACCAGTCTGAGCAGAAGCGAGACCGAGAAGGTCATCACGAAATACATAACGCAGACGATGGCGTACGTCTCGAAGATGGCGAACGTGCCCTTGGCGACGTTTTTCGCCTGCGTGAAGAGTTCGACGACGCCGATCACGCTCAGAACGGAGGTATCCTTGATGTTGATGATGAACTCGTTGGACACGGCGGGGAGAATGTTGCGCATGACCTGCGGGATCACGACGTGGAACATGATCTGAAAATGACTCATGCCAATGGATTCCGCCCCTTCGTACTGCCCTGTATCGACGGAAATAATGCCGCCGCGGACGATTTCCGCGATATACGCCCCCGTATTGACGGAGACGATGAGAATGGCGGACGGCAGAAGCGGAAGGGTCGTGCCCCCCGAAAGGAAGGCGTACCCCCAGAAGATGACCATCGCCTGAACCATCATGGGCGTTCCGCGGAAAATCTCGATATAGGCGGACAACAGGAAATTGATCACCCTCTGGACCCACCGCAGAAGGGGTTTACGGGAAAGGGGGATCGTCCTGACAATCCCCACGAGTATGCCGATCAGCAGCCCGATCACGGTGGAAACGAGCGCGATGAGCAGCGTATTGCCCATACCCATAAACAGTTGCGGATAATAGGCAAGCCAGATTTTTTTAACTTCGCTGAAAAATGCCATGATAATTCACGCTGTTTTCTGCGGTTACGCTTCCGAGGCGAATCTTTCCGCCGCGGCGACCGCTTCGTTCATGATGGAAAGTCTTTCCGATTCGGGGATCGCCGCAATGATTTCGTTGACGGACGCCAGAAGGGAAGAACCTTTCCGGATCCCGACGGCGAGGGTCACGTTGGAGAGATCTTCCACGGTGAAACCCGTTCCGTTTTCGCCGTTGTTGACGAAACGGATATAAGTAAATTCGCTGTTGGCGTTGCAGTCTGCCGTCGCGCCCGGTTCCTCGGCGATATAGCCGTCGACCGCGTTGCTCTTGAGAGCGGTGATCATGGTCGGGAAATCTTCCATCGGGGTCACGTGGTTGACGTCGGGGATCTGATCCACGACCGTATCGTGGAAGGTGGCGGACTGCGCAACGATCTTCGCGCCGCTGAAATCGGCAAGCGTGGTCGCGGAAGCGTAAGCGGAATCTTTTCTCACCACGATGACGAGGTTAGAGTTGAAATAGGGCTCGGAAAAGTCTACTTTTTCCTTTCTTTCATCCGTCGGGCTCATACCGGCGATGATGAGGTCGAGCGCCCCGGACTGCACGGCGGGAATGAGAGAATCCCACTCGTAAGCGTAAACCTGAAGGGTTTTGCCGAGACCTTCGGCAATTCTCTTGGCGATTTTGACGTCGTAACCGTTGGCGTACTGCCCTTTTCTGCCCTGAATGGGAACGGCGCCGTCTTCATCCGTCAACTGCGTCCAGTTATACGGCTGATAACCGCATTCCATACCGACTTTGAGGACGTTTTCATCGCCGCCGTTGTCGCTGCT
>CAMAJQ010000062.1 GCA_945835865.1 uncultured Clostridia bacterium | reverse complement strand
TTTTCTCCCGGGAGCCGAGGTCCGTCCTTTCTCCGGTTTTATGCTTCGGCATAAAAAGTCGGGGCGTTTTTCTTGCGCCCCGACGGGTCCTTCAAAAATTTGCGATTGTTTTTCTCCGTCCTGCGGTCAGAAAAGGTCGGGGCGGTTTTTCAGGGAGTCCCGATCGGTGATCTTGCGGATGACGCGGCAGGGGACGCCCGCCGCAAAGGTTCCGGGCGGCACGTCCTTCGTCACCACGCTTCCCGCGCCGATCACGCATCCTTTGCCGACGGTCACCCCGCCGCAGATCGTGACGTTACCCGCGATCCAGCAATCGTCGCCGACGACGATCGGTCTGGCATACTCCTTGTCGGTCAGCGTTCCGTCTTCTTTCGTGTAAGCGTTTCTGTCCTGCGGGAGCCATGGATGCACGGGGGTGAGAAAAGAGACGTTCGGCCCGCAGAATACGTTCTTCCCGATGGTCACGGGACAGACGTCGAGACAGGTGAAGTTGAAATTCGCATAGAAATTTTCCCCTACGGTCGTAAAACGACCGTAATCGAATTGAACGGGCCCCTGGAAAAAATAGGGACCGCCCGAGACGCCGAGATCGCGCAGAAGGGTCTCGCGTCGTTCGTCCGTCTCGGAAAGAGCGTTATATTCGCGGCAGACGTCGTGGGCTTTTTTTCGGAGAGAGAGAAGTTCGGGGTCGGTTGCGTCATAGATTTTTCCCGCAAGCATTTTTTCTTTTTCGGTCATTCGTTATTCTCCTTTACGGTTTCGGTCGCTGTGGTTTCGGTTTCGGCGGGGCGTTTGCTCTTCCCGAAGAGGGAGAATCTGGATTCGGTGCCGGCGATCAGCCTGCGGATATTCGATTTGTGCCGATAGGTCATCAGAAGGACGGAAAGAAGAACGCAGACAAAAGTTGCGATCCCCGTTCCCTGCCAACCTGCGGCGGGGCAAAAGCAGGCGAGGGAGATCGGACAGGATATCCCCGCGACGATCACCGAAAGGGACATGTATTTCACCGTGAACAGGAGAAGCATCATGATCGCCGTCGCGATGAGCGCGACCCGCCAGTCAATGAACCAGATGGCGGAAGCGGCGACGAGGAAACCTTTCCCGCCCTTGAAACGGTACCAGATCGGGTAGGAGTGTCCGAGCATGGCGAAGAGCCCCGTCAGCGCCACGCCGAATTGTCCTTCCGAAAACGCCATGCCGAAAAACAACTTTGCAAGTCCGCAGACGAGAGCCGATTTCCCGATATCGAGGAAAAAGACGAACCAAGCGTACCGATTGCCGAAAACGCGCTTGAAGTTTGTGAAGCCGGGGTTTTTGCTCCCCACCGTGCGGATGTCCTGACGGTAGATAAGGTTGGACAGGACGATAGCGGGGTTGATCCCTCCGACGAGATAGCCCGCAAGAGGAAAAATGATGAGATAAACGACCGATAGAATGGTATTCGTTCCGTTAAACATGGTTATCCGTTTTCTCCTTTGCGCTCGTTCATCACCGCGAAGAGACTGCGTAAACGGATGGTGACGGCGCCCATATTGGAAATTTCGTCGATTTTGATCTGGGTGTAGACCTTGCCCGCCCGTTCGATGATCGAACGGACCTCGTCCGTGGTGATCGCGTCGACGCCGCAGCCGAAAGAAACCAACTGAACGAGGGCGATATTGAGGTCGGAAGGGGCTTCCGCCACGAACTTTGCCGCCGCGTAGAGCCGCGCGTGATATGTCCATTGATTGCGGACGTCGACCGGGAAGGCGGAAACCTTATCCGAAACGCCGTCTTCCGACAGAACGTACGCGCCCGATTCGGCAATCAGGGAGTGGATGCCGTGGTTGATCTCGGGATCGGCGTGGTAGGGGCGCCCCGCCAGCAGGACGACGGGTTTGCCCTCTTTCCTTGCCCGTTGCACGTATTCTCCCGCCGTCTTGCGGACGGAAGAGAGATAACCTTCGTATTCGGCGTAAGCCGCGTTCGTCGCGGCGGCGATCTCCTTGGCGGAATATTCTTTTCCGTGGGCGCGCAGAATCTCGCGGATGCGTCCGGCAAACTGTTTTTTGTCGGCAAGGCTGACGAAATCGCAGATAAAACCGGTTTCGTTCAGACCCTTCGCGTTCATGCGGACGACTTGCGGATAATAGGCGACGACGGGGCAGTTGAAGTGGTTGACGCCGAGTCCTTCGTCTACGTTATAACTCATGTCCGGATAGAAGATGAAGTCGGGTTTTTGTTCCGTAAGCCAGGCAATATGTCCGTGAACGAGTTTTGCGGGATAGCACGCCGTATCGGACGGAATGTCGTGCTGCCCTTTGAGATAAAGGGCTCGCGTGGAAAAGGGAGAGACGACGACGTCTTTTCCGATCGCCTTGAAAAAGGCGTGCCAGAAGGGGAGAAGTTCGTAGAAGTTGAGGACCATCGGAAGCCCGACCGTTTCCGCTCCCGTTCTCTCGTTCTTTCTGTAGCGGGAAAGAAGAGAGAGTTTATATTCGTAGAGATCGGGGGCTTTTTCCGCAGAGGTTTTTCCCGCGCCTTTGGAGCAACGGTTGCCCGCGATATAAATTCTGTTTTTGCCGAAATCGTTCACCGTCAGACTGCAGCGGTTGGTGCAGCCCTTGCAGACGACCGATTTCACTTCGTGCACGAAGTGCGCGAGATCTTCCGCCGTGAGAAGGGAAGAGGTTTTCGCATGGGCGAAAGCGTAGAGCGCGCACCCGTACGCCCCCATGAGTTCTGCGAGCGCGGGTCGGATTACGTCCGCGCCGATTTCCTGCTCGAAAGCGCGCAGTACGGCGTCGCTCTTGAACGTGCCTCCCTGAACGACGACGTTTTTGCCGAGACTTTTGCCGTTCGCACAGCGGATGACTTTATACAGCGCGTTTTTCACCACGCTGACGGAAAGTCCCGCGGCGATATTCTCCACCGACGCGCCGTCTTTCTGCGCCTGTTTGACGGAACTGTTCATGAACACCGTGCAGCGGGAACCGAGATCGACGGGATGATCGGCGAACAGGGCGAGACGGGAAAATTCCGCGGGGGTATATCCGAGGGCGGAAGCGAAGGTCTGCAGGAAAGAACCGCATCCCGAAGAACAGGCTTCGTTCAGGTAAAGACTGTCGATGGCGTCGTTCCGGATCCTGAAACATTTGATGTCCTGTCCGCCGATGTCGAGGATGAAGTCGACGTTCGGGCGGAATTTCTTCGCGGCGGTGTAATGCGCGACGGTTTCCACGATGCCGAAGTCGACGTTGAAAGCGTTGCGGATGAGGTTTTCTCCGTAGCCCGTCACGGCGGACGAGACGATTTTCACGTCGGGATAGTCGCGGTAGAATTCTTCGAGGTATTTGCGGACGAGGGGAACGGGATTGCCGTTGTTGGAGGAATAAAAGGGTCTGAAAACGTTGCCTTCCCGATCGCACAGCAGCAGTTTCACCGTCGTGGAACCCGCGTCGATCCCGAGAGCCATTTCTTCTTTCGGTTGGGCAAGAACGGCGATCCCTTGCTGCGCCTTTTCGTGACGGAGACGGAAAGCCTCGTATTCCTCTTTCGTGCGGAAGAGGGGCTCCACGTTGCGGAAGGCGATTTCTCCGGTCTTCCGGTTGAAGATCTCCGCGATGCCGTCGGCGGTCAGCGGTTTGCCGACGTTGGAGAAACAGGCGCCGAGCGCGACGTAGTACAGGGAGTTTTCAGGGCATATTCCCTTGAGTCCGAGAACCTCGTCGAACGCCTTCCGCAGATAGGGGAAGAAGGTAAGAGGTCCGCCGAGATAGAGGATCTTTCCCGTGATTTCCCTTCCCTGCGCAAGCCCCGCGACCGTCTGAGAGACCACGGCGTGAAAGATCCCCGCCGCGATGTCTTCTCTCCGCGCGCCCTGATTGAGCAGGGGCTGAACGTCCGACTTAGCGAACACGCCGCAACGGGAAGCGATGTCGTAAACCTTGACGGCATGCCCCGCAAGGTCGTTCATCTTTTCGGGCGAGACTTTCATGAGAGACGCCATCTGATCGATGAACGCCCCCGTGCCGCCCGCGCAGGTGCCGTTCATGCGCATTTCGAATCCGCCCGTCAGAAAGAGGATCTTGGCGTCCTCTCCGCCGAGTTCGATGACGGCGTCCGTTCCTTTTTGCAGGCGTTTGACGGCGATCTGTTCGGCGTAAACTTCCTGCACGAAGGGGAGGTCGGCTTTTTCTGCGATCCCCATGCCCGCCGAACCGGACAGGGCGACGGAGAAGGTCTCGTCTCCGAATTTCTCTTTGAGTTCCGCCGCGATCTCTCCCGTCTTTTCGGCGATGCGGGAGAGGTGTCTTTTATAAACGGAATAGAGTATTTTTTTGTTCTCGTCTAAAACGACGCACTTCAGAGTGGTCGATCCGACGTCAAGCCCCAGCGATTTCACGTTCTGCCTCCTCTTCCGCGGCAAGCGTTTCTTCTTCCGCCTGCTCTTCTTCTTTTTCGTCCGCGATCGCGAGCATGAGTTTGATCCTGTTTTCCTGATTGACTTTGGAAGCGCCCGCGTCGTAGTCTACGGGGAAGATATTGGCCTCGGGATAAAATTCCCGCAGTCTGCGTATGGTCCCCTTCGCCACGATGTGGTTGGGCAGACAGCCGAAGGGCTGCGCGCTGACGATATTGGTGTAGCCTTTTTCGATCAGTTCGCAAATCTCTCCGGGAAGAAGCCAGCCTTCGCCCATCTTCACGCCGCGGTCGATCACTTTGTCCGCAAAAGCCTTGACCTTTTCAAAAGAGCCGGGCGCGACGAATTCGGGATAGGGCTTCAACGCCTCGATCAGGTCGTTCTCCCATTTGTCGAACAGTTTTTCGGTTTTTTTTGCAAAGAAAACCCCCGATCGTTTTCCTCCGTAATAGCGGAAGTCCGTCTCGGTGTTGGCGAAACAGTACTGAAAGAAGCCGAGCACGCCGGGAACCATGACTTCGCATCCCTGCGAGAGGAGAAATTTCTCCAATCCGTTGTTGCCGAAAGAGGAGTACTTGACGTAGATCTCGCCGACGATCCCGACCTTTTTCAGTTTTTTGTTTTCCCGTTCGATCCCGTGAAAATCGGCGGCGATCGCGGCGAGGTTCTTTTTCATCGCCCGACCGGTCAGACCTTTTTTGTTACGGAACTGAGCGGTGAGTTCGTTCACCCATTTCCCGACCACCTTTTCTGTGTCTCCTTTCCGGGCTTCGTAGGGGAGAGTCTGATTTTTGAGAAGGAGCAACATATCTCCGTAGACGATGGCGCGCATGGCAAGCAGCACCATCATCGGCGTGATTTTGAATCCGCTGTATTTTTCGTATCCGCCGAAACTGAGGGAGATGACGGGCACGTATTCCATCCCCATGTTTTTCAGCGCTTTGCGGAGAAGAAAGATGTAGTTGGAAGCCCGACAGCCGCCCCCCGTCTGAAATTGTATGAGGGCGCACTTGTGCGGGTCGTAATCGCCGCAGGTCAGGGCGTAGATCTGCTGACCCGCCGTGCATATCGCGGGATAACACATATCGTTGTGCAGATATTTCAGCCCCGCTTCGATTACTTCTTTTCCTTCGTATTTCAGTACTTTAAGACGGTAACCGAACTGATGGAAGATCTCCGAGAGCAACTCCATGTGCGTGGGAAAGATGTCCGGGCAGAGGATGGTATATTCTTTTTTCATTTGCGGCGTAAAATCGATCGCCATTCCAGACTCCTTGACCGCCTATCGGGGAAAACGATTCAACAACCCGATCTAAGTCGATTAAACAATATTTTTCCACAAAAAAGAGCGCGGTTCGCTCTCTTTCGACAG
>CAMAJQ010000061.1 GCA_945835865.1 uncultured Clostridia bacterium | reverse complement strand
ATCGAAGACAGACAATTCGGTTTTGTTCTCGCGCTCTATTCCTACGAGGTGGATATCGTCGGTTACGTTCTGGCGGCAAACGAACAATATTCCCTTTATTCACCTTGTTCTACGGCGCAGTCGACGAGGGAAGTGATCGGCATCGTGACGCAGATCAACGACCCGTATGCAGACAAAGAACTCGCCGCCGAGTGGTTGAGGATCGCGGGGTGCGAAAAGATCTTCTTCGTCGATTCCGTAACGAGAGAGGGGCTGGACGAGCTGATCGCATATCTCGGTTGGAACGAGGATGAAGAGCCCGTGACGCCGTCGGGTGGTTCCCGAAAAACGGCCGGGGAAAAACGGAAAAAAAGAAAATCTGCCGCGCAAGCGGATGATTGATAATGAATGAAAAACAATAACAAGGAGTGATAGCATGGTTAACGAATTTGAGATCAAGAAACAAATTTGTGACATCGGCAAGAGAATCTACAACCAGGGAATGGTTGCCGCCAACGACGGAAACATCTCGGTGAAACTCAACGATCACGAATTTCTCTGCACGCCCACGGGCGTTTCCAAGGGATTCATGACCCCCGAGTACATCTGCAAGGTCGACGAAAACGGGAAAGTCATTCAGGCGAACGACGGTTTCAGACCTTCGTCCGAAATCAAAATGCACATGAGAGTGTATAAGGAAAGACCGGACGTTAAATCGGTCGTTCACGCTCACCCCATTTACGCGACTTCCTTTGCGATCGCGGGGATTCCTCTGACGCAGCCCATCATGCCCGAAGCGGTCATCGCTCTGGGATGCGTTCCCATCGCGGAATACGGCACGCCCTCGACGGAAGAAATTCCCGACGCGGTTTCCCAATACCTTCAGTATTTCGACGCCGTTCTCCTTGCCAACCACGGCGCTCTCACTTATTCGGACAGCCTTCTGAACGCTTATCACAAGATGGAATCGGTTGAGTTTTATGCGAAACTTCTCTTTAATTCCAAACTTCTCGGCGGACCGAAGGAACTCTCCGAGTCTCAGGTTCAGAGACTGTACGAGATCCGTCGTCAGTTCGGGCTCAAGGGCAAACACCCCGCGAACGTATGCCTGAACAACAAGGACGGCAAGTGCAGCTGCCACACCTGCGGAAACTGCTCCGGCGCTGAGAATATCGTCAACGGGTGTCAGAAAGAGACCGATACCGATATGGTAGCGGAAATCACCAAGAGAGTAATGGAGCAACTCAATCTCAACAAATAATTCAGGGAGACTTGAAATGGAACTTAACGAATCGGAAATTTCCGCTCTCGTCCAACAGGTCGTCGCGAAGATGCAGCTTGAAAAGCCTGAGGCGAAACTCGGAATCTTCGACGACATGAACGACGCTATTGCCGCGGCGAAAAAAGCCCAGCAGGTCGTTCGCAATATGCCTTTGGACGCCAGAGAAAAGGTTATCGCCAATATCAGAAAAAAGACGATCGAAAATGCGGAAATTCTCGCTCGCATGGGCGTAGAGGAAACGGGCATGGGCAACGTGGGTCACAAGATCCTCAAGCACAAACTCGTAGCCGAAATGACGCCGGGAACGGAGGATATCAAGACGGAAGCGTGGTCCGGCGATAAGGGCCTTACTCTCGTCGAGATGGGACCGTTCGGCGTTATCGGTGCGATCACTCCCTGTACCAATCCGAGCGAAACGATCATCTGCAATACGATCGGAATGTTTGCCGCGGGCAATACGGTTGTTTTCAATCCTCATCCGGCGGCGATCAGAACCTCGAATTATGCGGTGAACATGGTCAACGAAGCGTGCGTGGAAGCGGGCGGTCCCGCGAACATCGCGTGCTCGCTCAATCATCCCACCCTCGAATCGAGCAACGTCATGATGCATCATAAGGATATCCAGCTGATCGCGGCAACGGGCGGACCCGGCGTCGTGACCGCCGTGCTTTCTTCGGGAAGAAGAGGGATCGGCGCGGGCGCGGGCAATCCTCCCGCTCTCGTGGACGAAACCGCCGACGTCAGAAAAGCGGCGGAGGATATCGTCAACGGCTGCACGTTCGACAATAACCTGCCGTGTATTGCGGAAAAGGAAATCGTCGCCGTGGACAGCATTGCCGACGAACTGATGCATTATATGGTGGAAGAGCAGGGCTGTTATCTCGCTTCCAAGGAAGTGCAGGATAAACTGACCGCTCTCGTTATCACCGAAAAGGGTCTCAACAGAAAATGCGTCGGGAGAAGCGCGAAGGTTCTTCTTTCCATGATCGGGATCGACGTTCCTGAAAATATCAGGTGCATCACCTTTGAGGGGGAGAAAGAACATCCTCTCATCGCGACCGAACTCATGATGCCCATCTTAGGCGTCGTCCGCGCGAAGGATTTCGACGACGCGGTTGAAAAAGCCGTCTGGCTCGAACACGGAAACAGACATTCCGCGCACATTCATTCCAAGAATATCGACCATATCACGAAATACGCCAAAGCAATCGACACCGCGATCCTCGTGAAAAACGGACCGTCCTATGCGGCGCTCGGTTTCGGCGGCGAAGGCTATTGCACGTTTACGATTGCAAGCCGTACGGGCGAGGGGCTTACCGCCGCTCACACCTTCACGAAGTCGAGAAGATGCGTGATGGTGGAAAACCTGTGCATCAGATAATAAGGAGACAAAATGGATTCCAATAATATCGAAGAAATCGTAAAAAAAATTTTACAGGATATGCAGGGAGGAAAGGCATCTTCCTCTCCCGCCGCGCCGAAGGCGTGCGCGGGTATTCCGCAGAAGGCGAGAGTTGCCATGCTCGTTGAAAAAGGCAGGTTCGAACTTCAGGAATACGCGATCCCCGAACTCGGCGACGAAGACATCCTCGTAAAAGTGGAAGGATGCGGCGTCTGCGGAACGGACGCTCACGAATTCAAGAACGATCCGTTCAACTATATCCCCGTCGTTTTAGGACACGAGGGAACGGGTGAAATCGTCAAGATGGGCAAAAACGTGCTGAAAGACAGCGCCGGAAAAGCCCTTCACGTCGGCGATAAGGTCGTTACCTGTATGATCTTCAGCGACGATCCGGAGATTACCATGTTCGATTTGAATAAGCAGAACGTCGGGGCTGCCGACGTATACGGTCTTATTCCCGACAAGGTCAGCGATAATAAATTCTGCGGTTGGTTTGCCGATTATATCGTCATTAAGAAAGGTTCTACGGTATTCAACGTCAGCGACCTCGATCTCGATTCGAGAGTTCTCATCGAGCCCTGCGCCGTTCTCGTACACGCCGTGGAAAGAGCCAAGACGACCGGTATTCTCCGTTTTAACTCGAGAGTGGTCGTGCAGGGATGCGGACCGATCGGTCTTATCTGCATCGCCGTTCTGAGAACGATGGGTATTGAAAACATCTGCGCGGTTGACGGAAACGAGAAGAGACTTGAATTCGCAAAGCGCATGGGTGCCGGTTATACCGTCGATTTCAGAAATTATAAGGGCGCGGAAGCGCTCGGCGAAGCGGTCAACTCCGTCTTCGGCGGACACTACGCCGATTTCGCCTTCCAGTGCACGGGCAATCCGATCGCCCACGCGAACATCTACAAGATGATCAGAAAAGGTGGCGGACTTTGCGAACTCGGATTCTTCATCAACGGCGGAGACGCCACGATCAACCCGCATTTCGACCTTTGCTCCAAGGAGATTACCCTCGTCGGCAGTTGGGTTTACACGCTCAGAGATTATGCGACGACCTTTGATTTCCTCAAACGCGCTCAGGCGATCGGTCTTCCCATGAAAGATCTGATCACGCACAGATTCCCCCTCGAAGAAATCAACGAGGCGCTCAAGACCAACCTTTCGATGCAGGGTCTTAAGATCGCGGTCATCAACAAGTAATGAACGGATAGGTGATTCTCTATGGCAAACGCAGTGGGAATTTTGGAAGTTTACGGCTTGACGACGGCGTTCGTTGCCGCCGACGCGGCTTGTAAGGCGGCTGACGTCTTTCTTGAAAATTTCGATAAAAACAAGCCTGCGAACGCTGAAAAACTTCCCGTTCCGTTGCTTGTTACGATCAAGATCCGCGGTGACGTCGCTGCGGTGGAGGCGGGTTTGAAAGCGGCGAGAGCCGTCGCCGAGAGCCTGACGGGCGTCGTTGCGGAGCACATCATTCCGAATCCTGCGGAGGATACGGAAAAAATGCTGAAATTAAGCGGCATGGATAAAAGATAAAATCAAGAAACCGGGCGCGCATCGCGCGCAGGTAAATAAAAAAAGAGATAATAACGGAGGTTCAATATTATGGCACTCGAAGCATTGGGAATGGTTGAAACCAGAGGTCTTACGGCTGCGATCGAAGCGGCGGATTCTATGGTGAAAGCGGCTCAGGTTACCCTGATCGGCACCGAGAAGATCGGTAGCGGACTCGTGACCGTCATGGTCAGAGGCGACGTCGGCGCTGTCAAAGCGGCCGTTGAAGCCGGCGCGGCAAACGCGAGCAGACTCGGCGAACTCGTCGCTACGCACGTGATCCCCAGACCTCATTCCGACGTTGAGAAAATTTTACCTTCTTTCAATAAATAATTGACTTTTCGACGGTTTTGCTTTAAAATACTGATAGAAAGAAAAGGATTTATTGACTTATGGGTAAGGCTCTCGGATTTTTGGAAATATCAGGCGTCGTTGCCGCAGTGGACGCTCTTGATCTGATGGCAAAAGCCGCCGACGTGGAATTCGTCACCTGGGAAAAGAAACTCGGGGGAAGGCTGGTCACCATCATCGTCAGGGGAGAGGTCTCCGCCGTTACGGCGGCGATCGAAGCGGCGTCTCAAGGAGCGATTAAAAAACCCGTTTGCAAGGCGGTTATCGCCAACCCGCATTCTGAGATCGAAAGAATCGTCGAAAAGAGTGCGGCAAGACTCTACCGTTCGAGACATCCGCAGGCGAAAGAGACTGCACAACAACATACGGATAACGAAAGTTATATCAAAGAAATTTAATTCGGAGGACATAAAAATGGCACTTGAAGCTTTGGGTATGGTTGAGACCAGAGGTCTTACCGCGGCAATCGAGGCAGCAGATTCTATGTTAAAAGCGGCTAACGTCGTTCTCGTCGGCACCGAGAAGATCGGTAGCGGACTCGTGACCGTTATGGTCAGAGGCGACGTCGGCGCTGTGAAAGCGGCTGTCGAAGCAGGCGCGGCGAATGCGAGCAAGCTCGGCGAACTCGTTGCGACCCACGTCATTCCCAGACCTCATGGGGACGTTGAGAAAATTTTACCCGTCATTAAGTAATTTTTTCTCACATCGGTTCGTGAAACGGAGGGCGGAATTTTCCGCCCTCTGAAAAGCGGATCGGCATCTTTTGATTTTCGTGTTTTGACAGAGAGGTCAAGACTCTATTTTGTTATACTTTTTTTCGACTGAAACCCGGAAGTTTCCGGGGTGAAACGGGCGGAGTTTTGTCGCCTTTGCGGCAAATAAATTATTTCGGAAGGTGTGATCGTGGAAATTAACGAAATCGAAAACATCACAAGAATCATTTTGGAAAGCATCGAAAAGAGCAGACAGACGAGCAAGGGATACATGGTGCCCATCGGGGTGTCTGCGCGCCACATCCATCTTACCCAGGAGGACGTGGAAACCCTTTTCGGAAAAGGATATCGTCTTACGAAGAAAAAGGATCTGATGGGCGGACAGTTTGCCTCCAACGAGACGGTAACGATCGTCGGGCTGAAGCTTCGCGCGATCGAAAACGTCAGGATACTCGGACCCGTCAGAAAGGCGTCGCAGGTGGAAATTTCCGCTACGGACGCA
>CAMAJQ010000060.1 GCA_945835865.1 uncultured Clostridia bacterium | reverse complement strand
TTTTTATGCTGGTCCGATCGTTCCGACGAATTTACGGTCGGGTAGAATAAAAAAGGTTTCGCCCTGACGTTTGGGGCGAAACCTTTTTACAATCTCGTTTTATTCTTCCGTTTTGACTTTGACGGTGATTTTCGCCGTGACGTCCGGCAGGAATTTTACGTCGACCACGTAATTCCCGGGCGTCTTGACGGGTTCTTTGAGTAAAATTTTCTTTTTGTCTACGTCGAAACCGAGTTCGTTCAGTTTTTCGGAGATCTCCTTTGAGGTTACGCTGCCGAAAATCTTTCCGTTGCCTCCCACTCTGACGTAGCAGGTCACTTCCCGTTTGTTGAGGGACGCGGCGACCTCTTTCCATTTTTTCAGTTCTTCCGCTTTATGGAATTCCTCCGCCTTTTTTTTGTTCTGAACGGAATTGATCTGCGTGGAAGTCGCTTCGATTGCCTGTTTTTTCCGGAAGAGGCAATTTCTCGCGAATCCGTCGCTCACTTCGACGATATCGTCTTTTTTTCCCGTTCCTTTCACGTCGGTTAAGAGTATGACTTTCATATAATTGATCTCCTTTGGTTTTGGTTTATCGTCTCAGATAAATATTGCCGAGACAAATGATGATCTGAAGGGGGACTCCGAGGATAAAAATCGGCCACAGACTGTAATTCATGAATTGTAGAAAAATACTCGTAAGGAGCGTCCAGCAAAGGATGCTGAGCGTGACCAATCTCAATTTACCGTTCTTATACCAATGGCTGTTGAAGTAGAGAATGATGACGCAACACGCGGGTATCGCCCACACGAACACCTGCCACATGGCTTTCGGGCGGAAGACGACAGTGTAGCTGAACACGATAGTCGCTATGAGCCAGACGACGGTGAGAGACATCAGCAAAATAATGATTTTCGTCGGGCTGTTCCGGCTTTCCATATCCGCTTTCGCAACTTCGTCGAGTTTTTTTTCGTCGTTGTCCTTCGTGAGAAAGTCCACCGTAACGCCGTAAAGATCCGCAAGGGCGCACAAAGTGACGAGGTCGGGCAGGGAATCGCCGTTTTCCCATTTGGAAATCGCTTTGTCCGAATAATTGATTTCCTTCGCGACGTCCGATTGCGTATAGCCGTGCCGTTTTCGTAATTCCGACAGATTGATCGCAACGTTGAGTTTGATGTTGTTATCCATATTCCTATTTTACATCAATCCGTCCGAAAAAGCAAGCGTTTCCGTCCGGTTGGTACGACCGCGGGAGGGAAACGCAGATTTTTGCTTTTCGTTACGCGTTCTTAGAGAGTAGTTTTTCGGTCTCGTCGGCAACACGTTCGGCAGTAAAACCGAATTTGACGAGAAGGTCGCGGAAAGGAGCGGAAGCGCCGAAAGTCGTCATGGCGATCGTCTTTCCGTCGAGACCGACGTAGCGATACCAACTGTCGGGCGAGCCCATTTCCACCGCAACGCGGGCTCTTACGTCAGAGGGAAGTACTTTTTCCCGGTATGCTTCCGGCTGACGGTCGAAAAGTTCTGCGCACGGTACGGAAACGACGCGGACGTCGATTCCCTTTTCTTTGAGAAGTTTGCGCGCGTTGACTGCGAGTTCCACTTCGGAACCGCTTGCAAGCAGGATGGCGTCCGGCTTTTCTTTTTCGCTGTCGACGAGGATATATCCGCCGCGAAGGGCGCCTTCCCCCGAGGTCTCGTATTGAGGAAGATTCTGACGGGTGAGAACGAGACAGGTCGGACCTTCGTCCGTCAGGGCGGAGATCCAGGCGTAAGCCGTCTCTTTTCCGTCGGCGGGGCGGAAGACTTTCATACCGGGAATGGTACGGAGCCCGACGAGTTGTTCGACCGGTTGATGGGTCGGTCCGTCTTCTCCGACGCCGATGGAATCGTGCGTCAGAATATAGACGACGTTCTGTTTCATGAGAGCGGATAGCCTCATGGCGTTTTTCATATAATCGGAGAAGACGAAGAAGGTTGCGCAGTAAACCCTGAGTCCCCCGTGGAGACTGATGCCGTTGCAGATCGCCGCCATGGCGTGTTCGCGGATACCGAAATGGAAGTTGGATCCCTCTCTGCACGCGGGAGAATAATAGGCTTTGTTCTTCATCAGGGATTTGTTCGAAGGGGCGAGATCGGCGCTTCCGCCGACGAGGTTGGGGATAAGATCGGAAAGTTTATTCAAAACGGCGTAACTCGTATTTCTCGTTGCGTCCGGTTTATCGAAAACGAAAAGATCTTTTTCCGAAAGAAGGTCGGGGAGTTTTCCGCTCATATAAAGGCGGTAACGTTCGGCGAGTTCGGGATAGGCCCGTCCGTAAGCGTCGAAAAGGTCCTTCCATTTTCTCTCCAAAACAGTGCCTCTTCTTCTGTATCGGGGAGCGATTTTTGCGACCTCTGCGGGAAGGGTGAAGGGGGGATAGTCGTATCCGAGGTTTTCTCTCAGCCCCTTAATTCCCTCTTCGCCGAGAGGGGCGCCGTGCACGGAAGCGCTTCCCGCTTTGGGAGAACCGAACCCGATCTGCGTTCTGCAGATGATGAGCGAAGGTTTGTTCTTCTCGCGCTTTGCGCGGGAAACGGCGCGGCTTACGGCTTTCGTGTCGTTTCCGTCCTGCACGTAAATGACCTGCCAGCCCTGCGCTTCGTGGCGTTTTCCGACGTCTTCGGTAAAAGCGGTATCGGTATCGCCTTCTATCGTGATGTTATTCTTATCGTAGAAAACGATGAGTTTTCCGAGTTTGAGCGTGCCGGCGAGGGAGGCGGCTTCGTATTCGATGCCCTCCATCATGCAGCCGTCGCCGCACAGGGCGTAAGTGTAGTGATCGACGATCGGAAAGCCTTCGCGGTTGAACTCGGCGGCAAGCCTCGTCTCGGCGATCGCCATGCCGACCGCGTTTGCGATCCCCTGACCGAGAGGCCCCGTAGAGGTCTCGATGCCGGGGGTATGACCGTATTCGGGATGACCCGGAGTTCTGGAATCCAACTGGCGGAAATGACGGATGTCTTCCATGGAGACGTCGTAGCCGAAAATATGCAGAAGTGCGTAGTCGAGCATGGAACCGTGTCCCGCGGAAAGAACGAAGCGGTCTCTGTTGTCGAAAGAAGGATTCTTCGGATTGAAGCGGAGATGATCGGCGAAGAGCGTATAGGCGATCGGCGCGCTTCCGAGGGGTAATCCGGGATGTCCCGACTTGGCTTTTTCGATTGCTTCCGCCGATAAAACGCGAATGGTATTGATCGCGAGTTGACTTTCGTTCATTGCAAAACTCCTTGTATCGAATTGATTTCTTCGCGACGGATCGGTTTTCTTTCTTTTTCCCCGTGCGCCATAGCACGGAAAAGAGAAGAAGAATATCCTTTCCGACGGCTTCTATTTTACAACATTCCGCCCTGAAAACGCAACCGATTTTCTCCGCTTTTCCGATTTTTATTGAAAAAGAGGAAGAAAAGAAAAAATCTTCTTCCTTTTTTGCCGTACACTTTGAAAATCGGGTGTAAGAAAGGGAGATAGGGGGGCGTTTCGCTTTACATTTTCAATCTTTTTGTGTATACTTTATAATGAATAAATATAAACAAACGAAAACGAGGCGGATATGTTAGTCAGAAATTTGCTCGGCGCAAGATTCAAGGAAACGCCGAAAGATTGTCAGATCGCAAGCCACGCTCTTATGATGAAGGGCGGGTACATGAAGTTTATGTGCGCGGGAAGTTATTCTCTTTTCACGCCGGCGAAGAGGATCATGCGGAAGATCGAGGAGATCATCCGCGAGGAAATGGATCGCGTCGGCGGACAGGAAGTTCTCTTTCCCGTCGTCATGCCGGCTTCTCTCTGGGAAGAATCGGGAAGATATACGAGCATCGGGAGCGAGATGGCGCGCTTTACGGACCGCAACGGGACGAAGATGGTGCTCGGCATGACTCACGAGGAAGCCGCCGTACATCTCGCGAGAGATATCGCGAAATCCTATACCGATTTTCCCTTTATGATTTACCAGATCCAGACGAAATTCCGCGACGAACCTCGCGCGAGAGGAGGGCTCATCCGCGTCAGGGAATTCACGATGAAGGACGCCTATTCCTTCCATACTTCACAGAGCGATCTGGAAGGGTATTACGAAAGGGTTTACGAGGCGTATAACCGTATTTTCCGCCGCGCGGGCGTAAAGAATTTCATCGCGGTGAAAAGCGACAGCGGCATGATGGGAGGAAGCGTCTCGCACGAGTTCATGCTTCTCACCGAGATCGGCGAGGATACGCTCGCCGTCTGCGAAAACGGGGATTGCGACTACCGCGCGAACGTCGAAGTTGCCGACTGCATCACGCATCGGGTCGAAAGCAGCAAGGAAGAATTGCGTGAAGTCCATACGCCGGGCGTCAAGACGATCGCCGATCTCGGAAAAACGCTCGGCGTCGATCCGACCCGGACGTGCAAAGCCGTTCTTTACCGGGAAAACGCGACGGACGGTCTCGTCGTCGTCTTCCTCCGCGGAGATCTCGAAGTCAACGAGACCAAACTCCGCAACCATCTCGGGGTGGAGGTTCACCCCGCCTCCGGCGTACAGGAAGAAGACGGGGTCGTGCCCGGATTCGTCGGTCCGGTCGGATTTTCGGGGAAAGCCAAAGTCGTTTTCGACCGTTCGCTTTCCGGCATCGATTCCCTCTGTTGCGGTGCGAACAAAAAAGATTATCACTTCATCGGTATGAATATCGGGAGAGACGTCGGAGATCCGGAATTCGTCGAGGTCGCAAAAGCGTATAACGGAGGAATTTGTCCCGTTTGCGGAAAGCCGACCATCCGCCTTTTCCGCGGGATCGAGATCGGAAATATCTTCCAGCTCGGGACGAAATACACCAAATCGATGGATATGACTTACGTGGATACGGACGGAAGCAGAAAAAATCCTATTATGGGATGCTACGGGATCGGCGTGGGCAGGCTTTGCGCCTCCGTCTGCGAGGAACAGCACGACGCATACGGACCCGTTTGGCCGATCACCATTGCGCCCTGGGAGATCGAGATCTGCTGTCTTCAGTCGGAAGACGGCGAGGTCAAAGGGGTTGCCGACCGCCTGTACGAGAACCTAACCGCCCGCGGAAGGGAAGTCCTGTACGACGACAGAGATATCCGGGCGGGAGCGATGTTCGCCGACGCCGATCTGTTCGGGATTCCCGTACGCGTCGTCGTCAGCCGCAAGACGTGTGACAGACAGGTCGTCGAAATTTCCTTCCGCGATAAATCCTTCAAAGGGGAAACCCCTCTGGAGGGCGCGGAGAACTTCATCGAAGAAAAAGTAAAAGAACTTTACGCTCGTTACCTCTGAAAGAGGCGAATCCAAAGGAGTTTATATGAATCCGTCCGATTCTCCTTCCGGGAGAGAACTCTTCTCCGGTCGGAAACCGTACAATCCAAGAAGACCGAACGGGCTCGATTCCGCCGCCGTCTATCTGATAACTCTCGTCTGCTGGCTTCTGCTCGGACTTTTGCTCCGGTACGGTCTGGACGATTTTCTCAGGGCGGTTGTCCGGTACGACTATTATCTCTACCTCATCGTCAACCTGTTCTTTTCTCAAGGGCTTCTTTTTCTCATCGCATTCTTTTACTGTCGCGTTCGGCGGCTCAATCCCTTTGCGGGCGGGGGATACGTCGCGAAATGGGACGGCGTTCAGATCCTCATGTGCATGCTGCTCGTGGCGGGGATCATGGTTTCCTTTTTCTACACGCACGCCGTTTTCGGTTACGACATGGCGGATCTGTTCGGTACGGAAGAGATAACCGACGTCGATATCCCGACGAGTCCGCTGTCTCCCTTTTTCGGTTTCGTCTATCT
>CAMAJQ010000059.1 GCA_945835865.1 uncultured Clostridia bacterium | reverse complement strand
TAGGAAAGCCGCGTTTTCCCTTCCCGGAGGGGGCCTCGGCGGGTCTTTCCGCCGGAGGGAAAAGCCTTTTCCGCCTTCCCGGTCACTGTTTGTCGATAATTTCTTTCAGTTCGCTCGCCTTTTTGTTATGCGTATGCCGGACGGGATCCCACCTGACTTTTTTGAAGAGGGCGACCCACGAGATGGGCAGATAGGTAAACATAAACAGAGGGAAGGTGAACGTGTAGAAAATCAGTTTCGGGGTGGAGCATATAATGCGTTTTCTTTCGGTCACGGCGACGAGCACGCCGAACACCCAGAGAAAAGCGTACGCGAACAGGAGGAAGGTCAGGGAAGAGAGCACGATCTCTCCGCTGAAGTTGCCCGTCACGAGGGAAACGATAAGGTTCACGACGGCGAGGATCACCTGCAACGACGTGAGCACGAAGGCGGGCGCGATATAGAAAAACATATCCAGACAGGCGAATTTCCCCGTGAGGATTCCCTTGACGAGTTTTCCCCCGTATCTGTGAATGATCTGGAAAAACCCTTTCGACCAGCGCAGGCGCTGTTTCCAGCTCTGGGAGAATTCGGTGGGCTGTTCGTCGAAGAACATGGCGTCGTGACAGTACCCGATTTTCCTTCCGCGGATGACGAGATCGGTGGAAAACTCGATGTCTTCCGTCAGGAGGAAATATTTCCATCCGCCGTTCTCCCTCGCGATTTTGGAAGAAAAGAAGAACCCCGTGCCGGAAATCGAACAACTCGTGCCGAGCATGCTTCTCGGGTTGTTGAGGTATTTCGCCTCTCTCAGGAACCACAGCCCGTAGCCGGAAGAGATCCAGTTGTCGCCGAAGTTCTTGGAATTGCGGTAACTCGTCAGCGACTCGTATCCCGCGCAGTGCGCGCGGTCCATCTGGGTGATATAGTCGGGCATGAGCACGTTATCCGCGTCGAAGACGAAATATCCGTCGAAAGCCTCGAAGGTATATTCCTCGTCGATCTTCTGCAAGAGGTAATCGAGAGCGTATCCCTTGCCTACCTGATTGTGATTGAAGCGGACGTAGACCTTCGCGCCGCATTTCTCGGCGATCGCCGCCGTATCGTCCGTGCAGTTGTCCGCCACCACGAAGACCGTCACGTTTTCGGAAGGATAATCCTGATTGCGGATGCTTTCGAGCAGGTTTGCGATCACGTTTTCTTCGTTCCGCGCCGATATGAGAACGGCGTATTTTTTCGTCTGATCCGTTTCGGGATATTTTTTCGGTTTTCGGACGAGCCCTACGATCGTATATACGATCTGACAGAAATAAGCGACGGTGAAAGCGATCCCGATGATCATATTCGCCGTCTGGATAAATTCGTTCATGATGCCTCCGATTGCAGAAAAGGAAAAGCAGAGAAAGAACGGGTGATTCTGCAAAGGATGAAAAGTATTGTCCCGACGCTTCGCGGCGTCTTCGGAAAACCCCGTTTCGCGGTGAGGTCGCGGCGTGCGTCGGATCGGTAGAATAATATTATCATACAGGATTTTGCGGAAAAAGTCAACCGTAATCACCGCATTTTATAATGATATAAAAAAATAACGGAAAACGCTTTTTCTTCCCTTATAATACTCGTAAAAAGCCGTATTCCGTCGCGTCCGCGCTCAAAAAATTTTTCTTTTCGTCGAAAAAAACGCTTGACAACCACCTGAAATAATGGTAAAATGAACGCAACCTCGATCGAGGAAGAAAAAAAGGAGAAGGCAGACGCCGAAACTCGCGATGAGAAAGCAGTGCTTTTTGAATTCCATGCGAATGTCGGATTCCCGGGCAGAGATGCGCGGGCTTATTGCCGTGTCCTTTTTTCACGCAATAGGCGCAAAGGTCTGATACTACAAGCCTTTTGATCCGCAAATCTTTCCCCGGGATTTTACCGTCCCGGGGTTTTTTGTCGTTTCGGGAAAAACTTTTTGGAGAAATTATGATTCAACTGCAAGGATTATCGAAAATTTACCCGTCGAAAAACGGACCCGTCGCCGCCCTCCGTTCGGTCGATCTGACCGTCGCGGACGGAGAGATCCACGGGATCATCGGCGCGTCGGGGGCGGGAAAAAGCACCCTCGTCCGATGTATCAACCTGTTGGAGAGACCGACCGGCGGAAGAGTGCTCGTCGACGGCGAAGATCTGACGAGAGCAAAGCCCGCCCGCCTCAGGGAGGTCCGGAGAAAGATCGGAATGATCTTTCAGAATTTCTGTCTTCTCGAACAGCGGGACGTGGCGGGGAACGTGCGTTTCCCCCTCGAACTCGCCGGATTGAAGAGGGGAAAAGCGGACGAAAGGGTGAAGGAACTCCTATCCCTCGTGGGGCTGACGGATAAGATCGGGGCGTATCCCTCCCAACTTTCGGGCGGGCAGAAACAGCGCGTCGCCATCGCGCGGGCGCTCGCCACCGGACCCCGCTATCTTCTGTGCGACGAGGCGACGAGCGCCCTCGATCCCGCCACGACCGCTTCCGTCCTGAATCTGCTGAAAGATATCAACCGCACGCTCGGCGTCACGGTCGTCGTCGTCACACACGAGATGAAGGTGATCGAAAAGATCTGCGATACCGTTTCCGTCATCGGGGACGGGACGGTCGCGGAGAGCGGGGCGGTTTCGGAAGTGTTCGCCGACCCCCGCTCGTCGGCTGCCCGCGAACTGATCCTGCCCGAGGCTTACCGCGTCGGAAAGGCGGCGGAAGGAGAAAAGAGGATCCGGCTGATTTTCGACGGCGAAAGACCGACGAACGCCCCGATCGTCTCGTCGCTTTCCCTCGACCTCGGCGTTCCGGTCAATATTCTCTACGCCGACACCCGCCTGATCGACGGAAGGACGGTCGGTCAGATGGTCATCTCCCTGCCGCAGGGCGGGGATCTGTCCGAAAAGGTCGAACGATACCTGACCGGGAAAGAGGTCAGATTCCGGGAGGAGAATTAAAATGAGCGAATTGGCTGTTCAGTTGTTTGAATCGGGCGCTTTCGGCGAGGCGATCTGGGCGACGGTGTATATGACCGTCCTCTCGACGGCGATCGCCTACCTTTTCGGGCTTCCGCTCGGCACGCTGCTGTACGCGACGGACCGCGGCGGCGTGATGCAGTGTCTCTGGCTGAATCGGGTCGCGGGCACTCTCGTCAACCTCGTCAGAAGCATTCCTTTCATCGTCGTGATGTTCGCCTTTCTGCCCTTGGCGAGGGCGATCGTCGGCACGTCGGTCGGTAACCGGGCGATGGTCGTCCTCCTCGTCGTCGCGGCGACTCCGTACGTCGCGCGCATGACGGAGTCCTCGCTGAAAGAAGTGGACGCCGGCGTGATCGAGGCGGCGAAGGCAATGGGGGCGAGCCCCTTCCGGATCGTCGTCAAGGTCATTCTTCCCGAGGCGAAACCCTCTCTCATCGTCGGGGCGGTCATTTCCACCGTGACGGTGATCGGTTATACGGCGATGTCCGCCACCATCGGCGGAACGGGGCTCGGGCAGATCGCGCAGATCTTCGGCTATACGAGAAACAAACAGGATATCGTCTGGCTGAGCGTTCTCTTTCTCGTGATCGTCGTGCAGGTCTTTCAGGAGACGGGCATGCTCGTCGCGCGGCTGACGGACAAACGTCTTTCCGCGGGGCGGAAAAACAAAAAAACGGAAAAAATCCCGCAGAACGGGAATTAAAAAGGAGTATTTATTATGAAAAAAGCAGCAAAAACGGTAGTTTCCTTCCTCCTGGCACTCGTGTCGTCCTTCGCGGCGTTTTCCTTCGCCGGTTGCGGCGAATCGGGCGCGGGCGACGACAAGACGATCGTGGTCGGCGCGAGTTCGACCCCGCACGCGGAGATCCTCAACCTCGTCAAAGAAGACCTCGCGGCGGAGGGCTACAACCTGAAAGTGACGGTGTACAGTGACTACGTTTTCCCCAACCTTAATCTCGAGAGCGGGGACCTCGACGCCAACTACTTCCAGCATACCCCCTATCTCGAAACGTTCAACGCCGAACACGGCACCCACCTCGTCGCGCTGGATAAGATCCATTACGAACCCTTCGGGATCTACGGCAAAAACGTCTCGGCGGAGGATTTCGCAAACGTGAAGACGGGTAGGACCATCTATATTCCCAACGACGGCAGCAACGGCACGAGGGCTCTCTTCCTTCTTCAGGAGCAGGGATATATCACCCTTCGCGAGGGAGTGAAAGGGACGGATACCCTGACGACTCTCGACATCGCCGACGCCAAGGGGAATACCGTCGTCCCGCAGATCGCAGAGATCCTGTGCACGCAACTCTCTTCCGCGGACGACGGATCTCTCGCCGTGATCAACGGCAATTACGCCCTCGAAGGGGGATTGACTTCCGCCGACGTCCTCGCCTACGAGAGCGCGGAAGGCGAAGCGGCGTCCCTTTACGCCAACGTCGTCGCCGTCAGATCGGGCAACGAGCAGCTTCCCAAAATACAGGCTCTGCTCAAAGCGTTGAAATCGCAGAAGGTGTTCGACTTTATCAACTCGAATTACGGCGGAGCCGTTCAGCCCGTATTTACGGTCGGCGGCTGATTTCCGCTTACGGCAGGCGTCCCTTCCGGGGCGGGGAAAACGAAATTTCAGGGGACGGCACGGCGTGCCGTCCTTTTCCGTCTCACGGTTTTCCGCCGGGCGGGCAGATTGTGTGACGACGGGAAGAAAAGGGCGCCTTTCTCCCCGTTTTCGGTTGACATTCCCGGGAAGAAGGGGTATAATAGGCGCATATAAAAAAACAGACCGAGCGGTCTATATTTGGGAAAGGAAAGACGTGAAGAGAGAAGAGAAGAGAGAAAAGAGCCGTTCGGCGATCGTCGGGGCGGCGAAACGGGCGTTTGCGGCGCGGGGGTACGACGGCGTGACGCTCAACGGGCTGTGTCGGGAAAACGGCATTTCCAAAGGGCAGTTTTATCATTATTTTACGTCTAGGGAAGATCTGTACCGCGCCTGCTGCGAAAGCGCGTTTTCCGCCTTTGCGGAATTTATGGAGAACAGGGCGGAACTTCGCGGGGACTATCGGGAATCCCTGCGGGGGTACGTGCGCGCCCGCTCGGAATTCTTCGCCCGGGAAGTCGGGGACGGACGTTTCGTTCTCTCCGCTTTTTCGGAAGTTTCCCCCGAAGCGAAGGAGGCTTCCGCAAGCGGGAGAGAGCGTCTCGACTCCTTCAACCGACGGTTTTTCGGGGAGATGCTCTCGTCCTGCCGCCTGCGGGAAGGGATCACGACGGAGAAGGCGCTCGCCTACCTCGCGCTCGCGAGGGAAATGTATTATTTCAGCCGCAGGGAACGTCCGCTCGGAACGGACGCTTCCTGCGAGGACGGTCGAACGGCGGGAGAGATCCTGGAAATCGTCGTCAACGGCATCGAAATCTCCTCCTGGGGCTGGGAATGGAAAAATGGCAGCCGCCTGTCGGCGCTTCTGCTTGCCATCTGTCAGGCTGCACCTGAGGTCCGCATCCGCCTCGGCTCTTTAGAGCCGCGCACCATCGACGAAGACTTCTGCAAAACCCTTTCCGTCTGCAAAAATCTCTGCCCGCAGTTCCATCTCAGCCTGCAAAGCGGCAGCGACACCGTCTTAAAGCGCATGAACCGCAAATATGATACCGCGCGGTATCTTGAGAGTGTCCGCCTCCTGCACCGTTATTTTCCCGGTTGTGCGATCACGACCGATCTCATTGTCGGCTTCCCCGGCGAGACAGAGCAGGAATTTTCGCAATCTGTTTCCTTCCTGCAAACCTGCGAGCTTGCCGCCGTCCACATCTTCCCCTACTCCCGCCGCAAGGGCACGCCTGCCGCGTCCATGCCCGACCAGATCGAAAAGGCTGAAAAAGAGCGCCGTGCTGCCGTCGCCAGAGAAACCGCTGCCGCGCTCCACCGCGCGTATCT
>CAMAJQ010000058.1 GCA_945835865.1 uncultured Clostridia bacterium | reverse complement strand
TTCCTGATTTTTACAGAAAAATTTCTTCTTTCTTCTTGTTTTTTCCGCCTCGTTTTAGTATAATATAGAAAACGGACGGATGGGCGTTTTCCCCGAGGGAAAGCCCTTTCCGGGAGGATAGAAAATGAAAGCGTTTATTACGGTATTCGGAAAGGACAGACCGGGCATCATTGCGGAGACGAGCGGACTGCTCGCCCGCCATAAGGTGAACGTAGAGGATATCAGTCAGACGATCATGCAGGGGAATTTTGCCATGATCATGTTCGTTTCTCTGGACGGCGCGGACGTCTCGCTTGCCGATCTCGCAGAGGAATGCTCCACTCTCGGCGAGAAGACGGGAACGGAGATCTTCGTCCGTCAGGAAGACGTTTACCGCGCGATGCACAGGGTGTGATATGATTGAAAAAAACGATATTTTCGAAACGGTCGATATGGTCCGTCAATACCATTTCGACGTCAGGACGGTCACGATGGGGATCTCTCTTCTGTCCTGCGTCGCTCCGACGGCGGAAGAAACGGCGCGCCGTTGTTACGAGCTCGTTTGCCGCAGGGCGGAAAAACTCGTTCCGACGGCGGAGGAGTTGTCTTCGGCTTACGGCGTTCCCGTCGTGAACAAACGGGTCTCCGTCACCCCGGTGAGTTTGCTCTGCGAACCTTTCGGCGGCGACGGGCGGCTGATCGCCCGCGCTCTCGACCGGGCAGGGAAAGAAATCGGCGTCGATTTCGTCGGAGGGTATTCCGCTCTCGTGCAGAAAGGAATGACCGAAGGGGAGAGGAATTTTCTCCGTACGATCCCCGAAGTTCTGAGAGATACCGATATTCTCTGTTCTTCGGTCAACGTGGGATCGACCCGTTCCGGAATCAATCTCGACGCGGTCTCCCTCGTCGGAGAGATCGTCAAAGAGACGGCGAGGTTGACGGCGGACAGAGAGGGATTCGGTTGCGCCAAATTCGTCGCTTTCTGCAACGCCGTTGAGGACAATCCCTTTATGGCGGGCGCTTTTCACGGCGTCGGCGAGGGGAGTTGCGTGATCAACGTGGGCGTTTCCGGGCCGGGCGTCGTCTACAACGCCATCCGCGGGATGAAAGACGCCGATATCGCCGATATCGCCGAAGCGGTGAAAAAGACGGCTTTCAAGATCACCCGCGTCGGCGAACTGATCGCGAAGGAGTCGGCAAAGAGACTCGGGGCGGAATTCGGGATCGTCGATCTTTCCCTTGCGCCGACGCCCGTCGACGGGGACAGCGTAGGACAGATCCTCGAGGAAATGGGTCTTGAAAAAGTGGGTACGCACGGTACGACGGCTTGTCTTGCCATTCTGAATGACGCCGTGAAAAAAGGCGGTATGACGGCAAGTTCACGCGTCGGCGGGCTTTCGGGGGCGTTTATTCCCGTCAGCGAGGACGTCGGAATGATCGGCGGGGCGGAGAGCGGAACGCTGACGCTCGACAAACTGGAGGCGATGACCGCCGTGTGCAGCGTGGGAATCGACATGGTCGCCGTTCCCGGGGATACCCCCGCAGAGACGATCGCGGCTATTCTGGCGGACGAAGCGGCGATCGGCATGATCAACAACAAGACGACCGCCGTACGCATCATTCCCGTCCCCGGCAAGGCGGTGGGAGATCGGGTGGATTTCGGGGGCTTGCTGGGCAGCGCGCCCGTTATGGCGGTCAAACGGCCTTCTTCCGCAAAATTTATCCGTCGCGGAGGACATATTCCCGCGCCGATACACGGAAACAAAAACTGAATCTGAGAGGGAAAACGGAAATGGGAAACGAAATAAATCTGAACGCGCTGAAAGAGATCCTGTCCGGAGAAATGAAAGGATACCGTCCCCGCCCCTTCTGGAGCTGGAACGACGATCTGCAGGAAGACGAACTTCTCAGACAGATCGAACAGATGAAGGAAAAGGGGATCGGCGGATTTTTCATGCACGCCCGAGGGGGACTGGAAACGGAATATCTCGGAAAAGATTGGTTCGACCGGATCCGTTTCTGTACCGAAAAGGCGAAAGAACTCGGTATGGAGGCGTGGGGATACGACGAAAACGGCTGGCCGAGCGGTTTTGCAGGGATGAAATTGCTGGAAGATCCTGAAAATCTCGAGAACTATCTCGACAGGAAGATCGGGGAATACGATGGGGCTGCGGACGCTTCTTACCTTGTGAAGAACGGAAAATGCACCCGCGTGTCTTCCTATGCGGGGGAAGGGGAATACGTCAACGTTTACGTCAGGACGAATCCGTCCGTCGTCGACGTGATGAATCCCGATATCGTGAGAAAATTCATCGATCTCACCCATGAGCGGTATAAAAAAGAACTCGGGGAAGATTTCGGCAAAGCCATGCTCGGATTCTTTACGGACGAGCCGCAGTATTACCGCTGGGATACGCCGTACTCTCCCTGTATGATCGCGAAGATGAAGGAACGATACGGCGTCGATCTCTGGGAAGAACTCGGTCTCCTGTTCTGCGACGCGGAGGGGAGCAAAACTTTCCGTTACAGGTACTGGAACGTGGCGCATCATCTCTTCATTGACAGTTTTATCCGCCAGATTTACGACTGGTGCAATGAAAACGGCTGTCAGGTCACGGGGCACGCCGTCGAGGAATCCGCACTCTTCATGCAGATGTGGTGCTGCGGCGGGCTGATGGATTTTTACGAATACGAGCATATCCCCGGGATGGACTGGCTCGGCAGAAATCCGGGAACCGAACTTGCGCCCAAACAACTCGGTTCCGTAGCCGAACAACTCGGGAAAAAACTTGCCATCACCGAAACCTTCGCCTGTTGCGGGTGGGACGTTACCCCGCGGGAACTGAAGAGGCTGGTCGACTGGCAGTTCGTAAACGGCGTCAAGCAGGTTTGTCAGCATCTGATGGCGTATTCCATTCGGGGGCAAAGAAAACGGGACTATCCTCTCACGTATTCCGAACATATGGCGTGGTATGAAAAATACGGCATTTTCAACGAGTATTTTTCCCGTCTCGGCTGTCTTCTTGCCGAGAGCAGAAACGAGGTGAACGTACTCATCGTCCATCCCATGAAATCGGCGTATCTGTCTTTCGACCGCCGGGCGGATTATGAGAGCGTGAAACCTCTCGAGGACTCCTTCCGTATTCTGACCGAGCGTTTCGGCGAGAAACAGATTCCTCACCATTACGGGGACGAAAATATCATGGCTCGTCACGGATCGGTCCGCGAGGGAAAACTCGTCGTCGGCAATTACGCTTACGAATACGTCGTGTTGCCCGAAACGTACGACCTCGACCGTTCGACCCTCCGTCTTCTGACCGAATTCCTGGCGCAGGGAGGAAAACTTGCCCTTGAACACGGCAAACCGTCTTTCCTGGAAGGCGAACCTTACGAATTTCCCGAAATTTATGCGACGACGACGGAAGAGGAGATTTTTTCTTCCGTTCCCTATCGCATCGAAACTTCCTCGAAGGGCGTCCGCTCGGCGTACAGAAAAGCGGAGACGGGAGATTTTCTCTACGTCGTCAATACGGAAAAAGAGACTGCCGATATTGCCGTGACCTGTCCTTCGGCTTATCCTCTGCTGTTCGACCTCGAAACGCTCGAAACTTCCGTGCCCCGGGTGAGGGACGGAAAGGTCGTCCTTTCACTGGAGGAGGGCGGCAGCGCCGTTCTGATGCAGAGCGACGTTCCGTACGTCGCCTCTTCGCCGGAGAGGGGCGGAGAGATCTCTCCGGGAGGAGAATGGAAAATCGTTTCCGGGTCGCCCAACACCCTTGCGGTCGATAAGGCAAGTCTTTCTTACGACGGCGTCGTCTTTGAAGAAACCGCCTATCTCCCCGCGATCTTCTATAAACTAATCGGGGAAAAATACCGTGGTAAAATTTGGCTGAAATATACCTTCGACGTTTGCCGTAAACCGACCGTCATCCGCATGGAGTGCGAAAACTGCGGTATATTCTCCTGCACGGCAAACGGAAAGGAAGTCCTTCTCGGCGCAGGCGGAACGCTGGATAAAAGTTTTCTCACGGCGGATCTCGCGCCTTTCGTCCGTGAGGGAAGGAACGAGATCGTCCTCGGAGTGGATTTTTACGAGAGAGACTACGTTTATTTCGTCCTCGACGACGTGCGTGGAGAAAAGGAATCCTTCAAAAACTGTCTTTCCTACGACAGCGAGATCGAAGCGATCTATCTCCTCGGCGATTTCGGCGTAAAGGACGGGAACCTGAAAAAAGAAGACGGTTGTTATCTTTCCGAAGGGAATTACGCTCTGACGGAGATGCCCGAACGCGTCGTTGCGGAAAAACCGCTCACCGAGCAGGGATTCCTCTTCTTTGCGGGGAAAATCACCCTTGAAAAGAAGGTGGTTGTCGACCGCGCCCACAGCCTTCTGAAACTGACCGGCAGATGGGCGGTTGCGGACGTTTCCGTCGACGGAACTTTCGTCAGGACGCTCATTTTCGGCAATTCCGTCGATCTCTCCGCTTATGCCGACGGAAAAGAGCACAAATTGACTTTGACTCTTTATAGCGGGAACCGCAATTTGTACGGTCCCTTCCACAATTTATGCTACGAGCCTCTTTCGGTCGGACCGCACAGTTTCGATCTGATCGGAAGTTGGAAGGGCTATGAAAGCCCCCTTTACCGTAGCAGTTACAGTTTCGTACCTTTCTCGATTCTGAATACGTTATAAAAAGCCGGGCTTGAAAAGCCCGCGTCAAAGGAGCATGCAATATGAAAAAAACGAAAATCGTCTGCACGTTGGGGCCTGCAAGTTGTACGAAAGAGGTGATTTCCGCCATGTTTGATGCGGGCATGAACGTTTGCCGTCTGAATTTTTCGCACGGCACGCACGAGGAGCACGCCGCGAAGATCGCCATCATCAAGGAGATCCGTCGGGAAAGGGATATCCCGCTCCCCGTGTTGCTCGATACCAAAGGACCTGAATTTCGTACGGGTACCTACCGCGAAGGGAAAGTTCTGCTGAAAAAAGGGGAGGAATTCACGTTTACGACAGACCCGATCGTCGGGGACGAAAGTCGCGTTTCCGTCAATTACGGAAAGATGCCTTCCGTGATGGAAGAGGGGGACACCGTTCTTCTGAACAACGGACTCATCTCGTTCCGGGTAAAAAGGGTGGAGGGAAACGACGTCGTCACCGAAGTCCTGGAAGGCGGGGTGACTTCCGACCGGAAAAGTTTGTTTTTCCCCGGGAAAAAACTCGATCTCGAATATCTCTCCGAGCAGGATAAAAAGGATCTGCTGTTCGGCATAGAACAGGGCGTTGATTTCGTTGCGTTATCCTTCGTTTCCTGTGCGGACGATATCAGGACGGTTCGCGAATTCATGAAGGAACACGGCGGAGAAGACATCGATCTCATTGCCAAAATCGAAAGCAAGCGCGGGGTGGACAATCTCGAAGAGATCGTCAAGGCGTCCGACGGCGTGATGGTCGCGAGAGGAGATCTCGGCGTGGAACTGCCCTACGAGGAACTTCCCAACACCCAGAAGCATATCATTGACGTCTGCCGCATTTTAGGCAAGAGAGTGATAACGGCGACGGAAATGCTCGAGTCGATGATCCACAGCCCCAGACCGACCAGAGCGGAGATTTCCGACGTGGCGAACGCCGTGTACGACGGCACGAGTTCGGTCATGCTTTCCGGTGAGACCGCCGCGGGCGAATATCCCGTCGAAGCCGTACGCGCCATGGCGAAAATCGCCGAACAGGCAGAGCAGAATACCGAGTACATTCAGCAGATCGATAACGACAGATTCGTCATTTCAACCACCTCGGAAGCGCTGTCTCATTCGGCGTGTATGCTGGCGCACGATCTCGGAGCGAAAGCCATCGTCGTCTGCACGAATACGGGAATGACTGCTCGCATGGTCTCCCGTTTCCGCCCCGAAGTGCCTATTATC